>CAIKGX010000001.1 GCA_903827075.1 uncultured beta proteobacterium
GTTATAACCAAGAGCCGTCCTGGGATTAATGGCTTTGGTTAATAGGGTATAGACCTCAGCAGAAGAGTCCCACCCACTTTGGGTAAAGTAATTATGTTGATAGCTTATGCCAGTATATTTTTCGCCATGCTCGTATAAAGGCATGTATCCAGCATTGTATTTATAGGTTGAGAAACCCTCGCTATCAGAAGCAATATAAGCATTGGGAGCAGATACAGCTTGCTTAGTAGAAGACACCTCTTGGGCTTGTGCAAAGGAACAGCAAATAAGAGATAGCAGCATTGCTTGAGAAATATTGGAGGCGTAGCTCATTTGGTGCCCCATGATTTACGAAGATTGAACAATTCAGAAAAATAGCCATACACACAGGCTGGTTGCAAAATAAATCCATAAGCAAAAACATAAAAAATAAAACCCAAGATATTTTCCCTTACACCGAGATGCTCATGATTAAACATGTCATTACCCTTAAGATACATTTGCCAATTGAGCAAAAATGCCATGGGCAATAGGGAAAGCGTCATCGGTCCAGCAATCCAAAAAATACCAAAACAGGCCAGAATCAGCCCGGGGATAAATCCGAAAGTAAAGGCAATATCCATCAGCGGAAACATCGTATTCCACCAAATATAAAAAGTAGAATATCTGGGCTTAAATAGGATCATGGGGTTATCTTTAAACGCCTCAATCAAGCCACGAGACCAGCGTCGTCTTTGGCGAATAAATTTACCTAATGTGTCAGGACAATCGGTAAACGCCAAAGCATCTTCTGCGTGTCCTACCCTGTAACCCGCTGCGAGAATTCTCCAAGTGAGGACAATATCCTCGCCTACCATTTCAGGCCAACCACCTAGCCCCATTACCGTCTTGCGATCATATAAAGAGAATGCGCCTTGCGCTACTAAAGTACCCTGGAATAGTGATTGGATCCGTTTAATTGTGGCAATGCCTAAAAAATAATCCCACTCTTGGGCCTTAGTGACCCAGTTTTCTCTCGAATTTCGAATAAGTATGACGCCTGCTACTGCCTTAGTGTCGACTGGGTCAGAGAGATAGCGACCCACCAAATGTCGAACTCCATCTTTGTGAATGTAGCTATCTGCATCAATCGAAATAATAATGTCAGTCTTGCTTTGGGCTAAACCATGATTGAGTGCAGAGGCTTTACCACCATTACGCCCCAAATCAATTAACTCTAAGTTTTGATGCTCGGCTTGGAGTGCCTTTACACAATCTACTGTTTGATCTTGTGAGCCATCGTTGATCACGATGATGCGGATATCTGCAGGATAGTCTTGTAGAAAAATACCCGACAAGGTAGATGCAATAGAGTTTTCTTCGTTATAGGAGGCAATCAAAATGGTTACCGGAGGGTATTTTTGATCTGTAATAACTTTTGGTCTTTTGTCCAGCAGCAATGCCATTGCCACAAAGGCATTCATAAAACCGGGAATAATGGCAATGAAAGTAATGAGAAAATAAGCTAAGTAGACCCCTATTTCTCGGCTTAAATCCTCATACCAAGGCTGCGAATACCAAAAAGAAAATCCCATCCAACTCAAGGAAAAAATCAGTGAAGCTATAAATTTTTCTTTTATGGAAAAGTACAAAATGGCTACTTTTAAGTTTCTTAATTATTGTAAATAGTACTATTAATTGCAGAAAACTATTAAATAAGTTTTAGGTGAAACCCTACTTAGGCAGCCACCAAATAACCTAATTACCCAGTTTTGGGCGTCCGCAAGGCTCTTGATAAGAGTCGCCTGACTGTCGTGTTAAGTGACACTCAATAGTCGGGTTAAACCGACACTAAATGAACGGGTTTGAAATTAACTTAAATTGATCAATCGTAGCGTTTTGAACTCTGTCTTCACAATATATCAACACCCCAACCCACATCCAAACCATTTAAGGCGTAATCCATTAGCTGATAGCTTTTTAAAGTACTTACGCCCGCCCTAGTCTTGTAACTATCATTTAAAGGATAGTTAAAAATAATAGGTACCTTAGCTTCAGATGTCCCACCATGAGTCCGTAGCCGATGCCCTTCGAGACCAGAAAGTTCATGATTGCTTGCAGAAGACCCAATACAAACATCTTTTCTGGCAATGACTGCTACATCACCTTCTCGATCAGGTGGAAGATCAAATAATTTACAAATGTTTTCTTTATCTAAAGCCTGCTCGATACCATCGACTCCAGCAATCGCTTCAATCACTTCTTGAGGGGTTGCCTTGCCGCGACACCAAACTCTGACAAAACCACCCAACGCACCATGATGTCCAACATAGGCATCAGTAATCGGGCAGACTACCTGTACATCATCTTTACCTAATTTTTTATCCAATATATCTTGGAGCCAAATGACATTCGGTTTACCTTCGACATTGGATTTATCGCTCATCCCATGATCAGCAGTCAGTCCAAGCACGGCACCTAACTGATCTAACTCACCGAAACATTGATCTAATTCTTGATAAAAACGCTTGGCTTCAGAATCATTAGGAGCGTACTTGTGTTGCACCCAATCTGTTAATGAGAGGTACATCAAGTCAGGCTTTTCACGCTCTAAGAGCTTGATTCCCGCTTTCAATACAAATAAAGAGAGCTCCATGGAATAAACATTAGGCTCTGACATGCCCACCAACTCCAAGACATTTTCAATGCCATTTTCTTGAAGAGTGCATTTACTTGCAAACTCAGATGAAAAAGAGATATTACCTTTAGAAATATCCAAATTTTTGCTCAGCTGCTTGCGTAATTTATCTTTAGCAGTAATCGAAATCACCTTAGCACCAGCATCGGCAAATTTTGCCAAAATGGTATCGCCTCTGAGTAATTCGGGCCCAGTCATCACTACTGGCTCCCACGTTTTGGTATCTAGATAGTAGTTACCCGAGATGCCATGTTTAGAAGCAGGAGTACCAGTAATAATGGACATATTATTTGGACAGGTAAAGCTAGGCATCGTGCCATCAGCTACCGTACTAAACCCGTGCTTGATAAAACGGGCAATATTGGGAA
>CAIKGX010000002.1 GCA_903827075.1 uncultured beta proteobacterium
ACGCAAGGTTGCACGGCTACCGTGCGCAAGATGCGGGTAATGTTGCAGTCCTCACTACTAGTTATCCCATCGTTGCCGTGCAAACTCCAATCGGTATTCAGCCTGAGTTATGTGAGTCATGCAAAATCCTTGGTCAGCGTATGGAAATGCGGGCGCGCCATTCCGAAGAAGAAATCAAGGCGATACTGATGGGTCAGATTGGGCAATATCTTTTTGTGAATGAATATCTGATTGCTACCCCAATAACTACCTTACCCCCATTAACAGAGAAAGATGCTTGTCGATGAGCCGTGTGATTGCCTTTTGTTTTTTGATGCTAGCGGCAGTATTGGGCTATTTACACATTGATAGTCGGCCAGCATGGGCGCCATTTGCAGTGGCTAATTCAGTGAATGTAGAGGTGGTAAAAGAAGTTACACCCGAAGCCCTTAAGAATACAAAGCCCTCTAAAAATGGATCTCCAGCCAAGCCTAGCGTGGCTCATCCTCAATTAGATTGGCTGCCGGATACAGGTGCTCCTTCTGTTCACGCTGCCTCATTGATCCCTTTAAAGGACGGTGGTATTCGGGCGTTTTGGTTTGCTGGCAGTAGAGAAGGCGCTAAAGATGTCGTTATTAATAGTGCGGTATATGACTCACAGGCCGCTAGATGGAGCGCGCCAACTGTAGTGATGGATCGGATCACTGCTGAGAAGGGTTTGTCACGCTATATCGCCAAATTGGGTAATCCTGTTCCCGCCAGAATGGCTGATGGCCGCATGCAATTATTTTTTGTCACAGTATCTATTGGTGGTTGGGCTGGCAGCTCTATATCTACTATGATTTCTGAAGACGAGGGCTTAACTTGGAGTCAACCCAAGCGCTTGATTACTTCGCCACTTATTAACCTGAGCACGCTAGTGAAGTCGCCAGCACTACAGTTTGCTGATGGTCGCTCGGGGCTACCTGCTTATCATGAGTGGATTGGTCGCTTTGGCGAATTCTTGAGAGTGGATGCAGAGCAGGTCATTGATAAACGACGCATGAGTTCTGGGCGTGGCGCTATTCAGCCAGTGATTTTTGTAGACGATGCACAGCAAGCTAGCGCCTTCTTTCGGCAAACCAGAAGTAGCTCGCTAGCAAAGCAAATTCCTGTCAGTCAAACTGGTGATGCTGGACAAAGCTGGCAAGCATCTGAAGATATCGCAATATCTAATCCGAATTCAGCTATAGCGGCTTTGAGTCTGAATAACGGCACTCGTTTGATGGTGCTCAATAATATTGAGGCAGGGCGTCATCGCTTAGTGATGGTGATGCGTGAGGGTTCGTTAAATGACTGGCAAGTAGTTCAAGTCATCGAAGATGATGAGGCATTGCCCAACGACCAGCGTCGTGAATACTCCTATCCCTACTTGGTTACCGCAAACGGTAGTGATGCCCACTTAGTCTATACCTGGGATCGCAAGAAGATTCGGCATCAGTATTTCAGCTCTGCATGGATGAAGCAGGCGCATAGTCAATTACCAGTGCCCGAGCAAGTCACCCCTAAGGAGGCACAATAATGAATGCCTATATGCAAGCCATCGCCTTGTTGGAGATATCGATCTCTTGCGCCGTCTTCTTGACTTGGTTTATTCAAAAATGGATTCCTGGCCAGATCCCATTAGTCGTGCGGGTGATCTTGATAGTTATCTTAGGAAATCTCTTTTACTGGCCTCTGGGCATGTCTATGGAATTGCCATTGGCTGCTTATGTTCGTGGCGTTACTGGGGATCTCAGCATAGTGACACTCCTGCTGTTGTGGAGCACCTTAATACCAAAAGCCAAAGCGACACCTATTGGATTTAAGGTGCTCATTAGTTTGATTACCATTTTGTTTTACCCAACAGCGCTGGGCTTAGGAATGTTCGATCCTTATGCTTGGGGTTATGGCTCGATTGCTTTATTCATGGCAGTGCTGGTGATTGCCATCATTTGTGGCTTAGCTGGCTGGACTAAAGGTGTTTGGATCTTGGCCTTGGCTACTGTGGCTTGGTCTGTCCATTGGCATGAATCTGCCAATCTATGGGACTACTTACTAGATCCATTTTTGGCTATCTGGGCTGTATATGGAATCTTTTATTTCATACATCGTAAGCGTCGTGAGAAGGCGCAATCTGGGTACTTATTTAGAGCGGGTTAATCTTTTTGTAGTTTGCTACCATATTGAGATCAATTGGGATTTTTATGAAACTAGTGATGCAATTTAAAGATAGGCAACTGTCAATTCAATGGATTGCAGTTGTGTCTTTGGTTTCTTTGCTTGGGGCTTGTGCGGGAAGCAATGATTCTATGAATCAGTACGCTGCGAATTCGCAAAATAGTGATCAGAGTTCTAGTTATGGCAGCACACCGCAGTTAATGGGTAGTGCGCAATTGCAGTCTTTAGTTTCACCGATCGCCCTATATCCAGATTCTTTGCTCTCATTGATGTTGTTGGCCTCAACCTATCCCTTGGAAGTGGCAGAAGCGTATAACTGGCAACGTAGCAATTCCGCCTTAAAGGGGGTGGCACTACAAGATGCCTTAAAAGCACAATCCTGGAATGACAGCGTGAAATCCGTCATTATTTTCCCCCAAGCATTTGACATGATGGGCAGTCAATTGCAGTGGACCCAAAATTTAGGCAATGCTTATAAACTTCAACCTGCCGATACGATGAAAGCAGTACAGGTCTTAAGAAAGCGCGCAGTCCAAGCTGGTACTCTAAAATCGAATTCACAGATGTCTGTCACTTCAGATGCAAATTCCAACATCATTATTGTTCCTGCAAATACTCAAATTGTGTATGTTCCAAGCTATAACCAGAAGCCCGAGATGTCGGCCT
>CAIKGX010000003.1 GCA_903827075.1 uncultured beta proteobacterium
AGTCTTTTATTTCTAGGTCTTAGAAAGCCTCATCTTTGCAGGCGTTTTTTACTGCTTGCCTTGCTTGATTTATTCGTGGTTGGTTGGCTCCCAAGCTCAGAGGTATTTTTAAGGGCGCTGGAGGATGCGGTACCGCCAGTTAATATCTCGCAAGTCAATGCCAACGATATCGGCGGCATCATCATCTTAGGCGGTGCTATTGAGGGTGGCGACATTGCAGTAGATCGTGGAGAAATATCAATTTATTCTGCGGCTGAGCGTGTGACTAAAGCATTTGAACTCATTCGTAAATATCCGGATTTGCCATTTATTTTTAGTGGGTTCTCTGGACGCCTTTCTCCAAAAGGGGTGTCGGAGGCAGATGCCTTTAGGCAGTTGATTGCTGAGCAAGGTTTAGCGGATAGGTCTGCGCATTATGAAAACCAATCCAGAAATACTTATGAGAACGTACTATTTATCAAGCCGATGATTCAAGAATGGGGGGAAAAGAATGCGGATGGAACAGCCAAACCCTGGCTTTTGATCACTTCTGCAAGTCATATGTATCGTTCATTTCAAATTTTCCAAAAACAGGGAATTGAAGTCATTCCAGTTCCCGTTGATTACCAGACGGCTAAGGGTTTGAGGTGGGGTTCTTTTGATATAGAGGATGGCATTGGTAATTGGAATGCCTTAAATCATGAAATAGTGGGTTTATTTGCTTATTGGATTACCGGAAAGATCTAGTAATTCGGTAAAATAACCCTACATGAGCTCGGCTAAAAAAGCCCCCGCGGGTCAACCTCCTTTATCCGCCCAAATACCCGATGCAGGGTCATCGATCTCCCATTCGGCAAGTCACTTAGCTAATCAGTTTTTAATTGCTATGCCGGGGATGCAAGATCCTAACTTTGCCGGTTCGGTGATTTATCTTTTTGAGCATACGGAGCGAGGCGCCATGGGGCTGGTGGTCAATCGGCCTACTGAAGTGGATTTAGCCACTCTTTTTGACAAAATTGAGCTGACATTAGAAATTGCCCCATTATTAGATCGCCCAGTGTACTTTGGTGGCCCTGTTCAGGTGGAGCGCGGCTTTGTTTTACATGAGCCGCTAGGAGAAGGTATTTATAGCTCCTCTTTGGCCGTTCCCGGAGGTCTGACGATGACTACCTCCAAGGATGTTTTAGAGGCAGTGGCTGCCGGCACAGGTCCTGCAAAGTTCCTCATCACGCTTGGATATGCAGGCTGGGGTGCTGGTCAGCTCGAAGAAGAGATCACTTTAAATGGCTGGATGAATGTACCTTTATCGCCAGAGCAAATGGCCGATATTATTTTTGATACCCCATCTAGCCAGCGCTATGAACGCACGATGAGTCATTTGGGGTTTGATTTATCGCACCTTTCTGGCGAAGCGGGACATGCCTAGGGAGCTCACCATCATGGCTTTTGACTATGGCACTCGCAGAATCGGAGTTGCTGTTGGCAATACCATTGCTCAGACTGGTCAAGCTATTAAAACGATATCCGCATCCAATGAAGATGCTCGCTTTAAAGCAATTGAGCTTC
>CAIKGX010000004.1 GCA_903827075.1 uncultured beta proteobacterium
CTAAGGCAGCCTTAAATACCATTAAAGCAGCTGGCGCCTCTGGGGCCAATGCTACTCTTGCCCGCGCACAGCGATCTTTAGGTTCTGCCTTGGTTGCAGATGGAAAATTTTCAGAGGCTTCCGAAGTTTTTGAGGAAATGGCCAATAGCATTAAATCTGATCCTGAGATGGCTAAAAGCTATCAATTTGGCGATCTAGATTGGGTCTTAGCAATGCTAAAGACTGGAAAGGCGAATCAAGCATTTGATATGACTAATGGAATGCTGAGGAAGATAGATGTATCTGTAGATAAGAGCTCCCCTCGTTTGGCAATGGTGCGCGCCTTTAACGCAGCATCGTTGCAGGCAGAGAATAAGTGGTCAGAGGCGGATATGGAATATAAAGCTTCTATGCCAGTCTTAATCGATCAGGCACGTAACGATGCTGAAAATGATACAAGCAGTATTAAGCAGCAGCAGCGTATGACTTTTCTATTTGAAAGCTACCTAGCATCTCTAGCGCACACAGCTAAGACCGAGCCTTCCCAGGGCGCAACAGCAGCCGCCCAGGCGTTTCAGGTGGCTGACATTGCTAGAGGTAGTGGCGTCCAGCGCGCCTTAACTGCGAGCACTGCTCGGGCTAGCATTAAAGATCCACAGTTAGCTAATCTTGCTAGACAAGAACAGGATCTTCAAAGAAGAATTAATACCTTATCCGAGTTATTAACGGGATTACTTTCCGCTTCCCCTGATCAGCAACTGCCAGCAGTTCAAGGAAAGATTCGATCTGATATTGAAACTTTTAAATCTCAGCGTGAAGCGCTAAAAAAAGAGATTGAGAAAAAATTCCCCGATTATGCGGAGCTAGTAGAGCCTAAGCCAGCAACTATTGAGCGTACCCAGCGCTTGTTAAAGCCCGATGAAGTTCTGGTTTCTTGGTATTTTGCAGAAAATGTTGGCTATGTCTGGGCTATTAGTAAGCAGGGAGCACCTCAATTTTCACAATTGCCTATTGGCCGCAAACAAATGGCAAAAGAGGTTTCACAATTACGCAAAGCATTAGATCCCGGTGTCTCTACTATTGATGAAATACCCCCTTTTGATGTGGCATTAGCATACAAGCTTTACCAGGAAATTTTGGCGCCTGTAGAGGCGAGCTTCAAGGGTAAAAAAGTGATGTTAGTAGTGCCACATGCAGAGTTGGGACAGTTGCCCATTTCGCTATTGGTTACTCAAGCTACTGCGCAACCTACTAAAGCCGGCCCAATAACTTTTTCTGGTTATAAAACAATTCCTTGGCTTACAAGGGATATAGCTGTGGCGCAGCTTCCATCTGTTACTGCATTAACTGCCCTCAGAAGCCTGCCAGAGGGAAATCCAAATCGTAAGAGCTTTGTGGGCTTTGGAGATCCTTACTTTAGTAGCGCTCAAGAAAAGAGTGCTCAAAAAAGCGCTTCAACTCAACTAGCTACCCGCGGTATTCCCCTTAAATTAAGAAGTGCACCCAAAACAGCAGGCGTTAGTTCTGCTGAGCTAGCCTTACTCCCGCGACTACCAGATACCAGTCTAGAAATAGAGGAGATTGGCAGAGTTGTGGGCGCCCAACCCAGCGATATCTTTTTACATAAGCAAGCTAGCGTTAAACAGGTTGTATCAATGGACTTGTCAGATCGCAAAGTCATCATGTTTTCTACTCACGGTTTAGTGCCGGGAGAGTTAAATGGACTAACTCAACCTGCATTGGCGATGTCCTCGCCTGATGTTACTGGAGACCAGGATGATGGTTTGTTGACTATGGATAAGGTGATTACTTTAAAATTGGATGCGGATTGGGTGGTGTTATCTGCTTGTAATACTGCGGCAGGCGAGGGATCGGGATCTGAGGCTGTATCGGGTTTGGGTAGAGCATTCTTCTTTGCTGGTGCAAGGGCGCTATTGGTCTCCAATTGGCCGGTAGATTCAGTAGCATCTCGGCAATTGATGACCGACTTGTTTAAGCGTCAGCAACAAACTCAAGGAATTACTAAGTCAGAGGCATTAAGACAGGCCATGCTCAATCAAGTGGACCAAGGCGGTATGAAGGAGGGGGGTAACATGAAGTACTCTTATGCCCACCCTTTATTTTGGGCGCCATTCGTTGTGGTTGGAGATTGATTTAAGATAGCTTTATTAATAGTTTGATACTTTGGAATATTTATGAAA
>CAIKGX010000005.1 GCA_903827075.1 uncultured beta proteobacterium
ACGTGCTTCGTTGGCGATATTCTTCCATAGTGAAGCTGCTTCACCAGTATTTGTAAATTCAGTATGGTTGTAATTTGAGTTTGCAGCGCTGAATTTGAAAGAAGAAAAACCATCAAAGGGATCGCGTGTTTGATGCTGTAGATCGTAACGGTTTTGCGATTGATTAATCGAACCACCCTCAGGTGTCGGAATACCGTAATTATTATTTAAGCGCTCTACTGAAACACCGGTATATCCAGAGTTGCCGATATAAGAAACACCCACCCCTAAATTATTTTGATTACTAAATGTGTTGGGAAGCTTCCCTGTGTAATTGGTTGCATCAATACCATCTGGTGGCACTGTCCACCCGCCAGGGGACTGAATCGAACCCCCTGGAATGGTGTAGTTGTTGGCATTGTTAATGGCGGTATCTACATGCACTGCTACAGAGCCAACAGCCCCATCTAACTCGATAGATCCTGCTCTGCCATTGTTAACGGTTTCATAACTGGTATTAATAGCGCCAGTGGGTCGATCCGGTAGGTTGGTTAAAATTCGATCGTTTACGACATTGACCAAGCCGCCACTAGATCCCGAGCCATAAAGTAGGGCGGCAGCACCGCGCAAAATCTCTACTTGATGCGTGTTTTGCATATTGTTGCCCACCGCATGATCTTGCGAAATATTTGAAACGTCGCCAACAGATAAGCCGTTTTGCAAAATTTGCACTCGAGATCCTTCAAGCCCTCGAATGACTGGGCGAGATGAGCCTGCACCATAGCCAGTTGCTGAAACGCCCAATTCATTAGCCAAAGTAGCGCCCAGCGTAGAACCCAGTTTGTTGAGTAATTCATCTCCTTGCAAAATCTTGGTAGGCGTCAGAATGCTTTGGGTTGCTTCTTGAGATCCAGTGGCGGTGATTTCAAGGGAGGGTTGTGATTGAGCAAAGGCAGCAGAGCTGATGAGTCCTGAGATCAGAATGTAGATAAGCTTTTGCTTAGCCAATGGCTGATTAATTTGATGCATGATATTTCCTTCATTCCCAAAGCGCGCATTGATGCTGAATGGCGCAATAAATCTGATAGTCAAACCTGAAGGTTTGACCGCTACTACGATTTACAGAATGAAAGTGGGCGGGGCCCTGGATTGATATAGCCCAACATGAAGGAGGGCTGGGGGTGAATAGCTTGATGCTTTAAATGCTTCAGTGCTTGCATTTACGCTAAAGAGGGAAGTCGATTCCGAGGCAATAAATCCAGCAAGCGTGAGAGCATCAAATAAATGGCAACTTGCTGCACTATGGGTCAGGGAAGGGCTTTGATCGGTACAACTTAACTCTGTATTAGCATGGCCTAAGCCGGAATGGGAAATCCCGTGGGCAAAGCCAATCCAGTGAGCACCCAATATGCTGGCAAGCAGAAATATGAGGGCGATAATCCCCCGAAATTGCTTGCTAGATTTGCTGAAAAATAAGGCGCCCATGGCCAGAATCTTACAGTATTTTCCCCTCTAGGGCATCTCGGTGTAGAATATCGATTCCGTCGGAGTGTAGCGCAGCCTGGTAGCGCACCTGCTTTGGGAGCAGGGGGTCCAAGGTTCGAATCCTTGTACTCCGACCACTTTCTCTATTAAGTCTCACCAGTCTTCATCCCAGCACCGATCTGCCCATAGCTCAGCTGGATAGAGCAACGCCCTTCTAAGGCGTAGGTCGCACGTTCGAATCGTGCTGGGCAGACCAAA
>CAIKGX010000006.1 GCA_903827075.1 uncultured beta proteobacterium
AACATCTGATTCTTTGGCGAGCTGGCGGATGATTTCTTGGCCCTCAGGCTTGCTGATATCGACCGTAATAGATCGTTTATTGCGATTAATACTGATGAAATACGCGGATTCAGAGCTATCTTCGCCGGATGCATCCTTGGCAAAGGGAGGGCCCCAGTGGCGGGTATCGTCTCCATCGCCGGGCTTTTCCACTTTGATGACGTCGGCACCTAAATCGGCTAGATTTTGTGTGCACCAAGGGCCGGCAAGTACCCGGCTAAGGTCTAAAACGCGAATATGACTTAAGGCTCCCATGCCCCAATTTTGGCATGGATGAAGGGGTAATTTGGAAAAAGCTCCGGTTTTACTTCAGACATGACTACAATTTGCGCGCATGGCTACCCGTAAAACATCCGAATACAGCGAATCATCGATTCAGGTCCTCAAAGGACTAGAACCAGTCCGTCAGCGGCCTGGAATGTATACCCGCACTGATAATCCACTTCACGTCATTCAGGAGGTGTTGGATAACGCTTCTGATGAGGCTTTAGGCGGTTTTGGTAAACATATCACCGTCACTTTGCACGCCGACAGTAGCGTTAGTGTTGAAGATGATGGTCGCGGAATTCCGGTGGGCATGCATCCTACTGAGAAATTGCCCGTTGTAGAGATCGTCTTTACCCAGCTTCATGCTGGCGGTAAGTTTGAAAAAGGTTCTGGCGGCGCTTATGCCTTTTCAGGCGGCTTACATGGCGTGGGTGTTTCGGTAACCAATGCATTATCTAAGCGCCTTGAGGTCACCGTGTGGCGAGAAGGCAAGGTTTCTACATTGACTTTTGCTGATGGCAAAGTCATTGAAAAGCTCAAAACACTTCCTGCAAGCAAGGATGACAAGTCACACGGCACCCGAGTTCGTGCCTGGCCCGATGGTAAGTACTTTGATAGCTCTAGCATTCCGATGTCAGATCTGATTCGCTTATTGCGCTCAAAGGCTGTTTTGCTACCTGGCGTCAAAGTCACCCTCATTCAAGAAAAGTCTGGCGAAAGCCAAACTTGGCAGTACGCTCAAGGCTTACGGGGCTATTTAAATGAAGCAATAGCCCAAGCAGGTCATGGCCCAGAAGTGATTCCTCCATTTGAGGCGGAGCAATATGCAACCGGTAATGGGGATGATGATTCCTTTGCTGAAGGCGAGGGCGCAGCTTGGGTAGTGGCTTGGACTGAAGATGGTGCACCAGTACGTGAGAGTTATGTCAATCTCATACCAACACCAGCAGGCGGCACTCATGAGAGCGGTTTGCGTGAAGGCCTTTTTAATGCTGTCAAAGGCTTTATTGAAATGCATGCACTGCAACCTAAGGGTGTGAAGTTAATGCCTGAGGACGTCTTTGCCAGAGCATCGTTTATTTTGTCTGCCAAAGTATTAGATCCCCAGTTTCAGGGTCAAATTAAAGAGCGCTTGAACTCACGTGATGCCGTCCGTTTGGTTTCGGGTTACGCAAAATCGGCTTTAGAGCTTTGGTTAAATCAACACGTAGATTACGGGCGCAAGTTAGCTGACTTAGTCATTAAGCAAGCTCAAGCTAGAACACGTGCAGGCCAAAAGGTCGAGAAGAAAAAATCTTCTGGTGTAGCGGTTCTGCCGGGAAAACTCACCGATTGCGAGAGCCAAGATATTTCCCTAAATGAAATCTTCCTCGTTGAGGGAGATTCAGCAGGGGGCTCAGCCAAAATGGGTCGCAATAAAGAGTACCAAGCAATTTTGCCACTGCGTGGCAAGGTGCTCAATACCTGGGAAGCGGAGCGTGATCGCTTATTTGCCAATAATGAAATACACGATATAGCAGTGGCTATCGGCGTAGATCCCCATGGTGCCAATGACACTCCCGATTTGTCGAACTTACGTTATGGCAAGGTATGCATCTTGTCTGACGCGGACGTTGATGGAGCGCATATTCAGGTACTACTTCTTACTTTGTTCTACAAGCATTTCCCCAAGTTAATTGACTTGGGTCATATTTATATTTCACGACCTCCCTTGTTCAGGGTCGATGCCCCAGCGCGTGGGAAAAAACCAGCGCAAAAGATTTATGCGCTCGATGCTAGTGAGTTGCAAGCCATTGAAGATAAATTACGCAAAGATGGCGTAAAGGAATCTGCTTGGCAAATCTCCCGCTTTAAAGGCTTGGGTGAGATGAGTGCAGAGCAGTTATGGGACACCACACTCAATCCCGATACCCGTCGTTTACTGCCAGTGACTTTGGGCACTTGGACGGAAAATGAAACAATGAAGACTATGGATATGTTGATGGGCAAATCGGAATCTGGAGCCCGTCGTGATTGGCTCGAAGAACGCGGTAATGAAGTAGAGGCAGACATCTAATGACAACAAAAAAGACTCCTGGCGAAATTTCTGCTGAGCAGGCCGATTTATTCTCCAATCCGATTGAAATGGATATTGTTGAAGTCGATCCAGTACCTGCAAGCACTGCCGTTCATTCTGGTGGTCCAAATGATCCACATGATCCAAAGACGATCGAACTAAATGAAGATGGCAAAGATAGTCTGACCCTTGCTGTATATGCAGAGCGCGCTTACTTAGATTACGCCATTAGCGTTGTAAAGGGTCGCGCCTTACCTGATGTTGCTGATGGGCAAAAGCCTGTGCAGCGCCGCATTTTGTTTTCCATGAGTGAAATGGGCTTGCGTGCAGATGCTAAACCAGTCAAGAGTGCTCGAGTAGTTGGTGATGTATTGGGTAAGTTTCATCCGCATGGCGACCAATCGGCTTATGACGCCTTAGTGCGTTTGGCCCAAAGTTTTTCATTGCGCTATCCCTTAATTGATGGTCAGGGTAACTTTGGTTCCCGTGATGGTGATGGCGCTGCTGCAATGCGTTATACCGAGGCACGTTTAACCAAGATTGCCAGTCTCTTGATGAGTGAAATCGACCAAGGCACCGTCGATTTTGCCCCTAACTACGATGGATCCTTTCAGGAGCCTAAATTATTACCAGCACGCCTTCCATTTGTTTTATTAAATGGTGCCTCTGGTATTGCTGTGGGTATGGCTACCGAGATTCCTTCGCATAATTTGCGGGAAGTAGCTAGTGCAGCAATCGCTTTGATGAAGTCTCCCAAGATGTCGACTTCTGATCTGTTAGACATCATGCCGGGTCCAGATTATCCGGGTGGTGGACAGATTATTTCTTCTGCAGCAGAAATTGCCAGCATTTATGAGTCCGGTCGAGGTAGCTTAAAAGTACGTGCACGCTGGTCTGTAGAAGAGATGGCACGTGGTCAATGGCAAATCATCGTGAATGAATTACCGCCATCCACATCTTCACAACGAGTTTTGCAAGAGATTGAAGAAATTACCAATCCTAAGGTGCGTGTTGGCAAGAAAACCCTCACCCCTGAGCAAAGCAACCTCAAGTCCACCATTTTGAATGTTCTCGATGGTGTTCGTGATGAGTCCAGCAAAGATGCTGCAGTTCGTCTGGTATTTGAGCCCAAGAGCAAAAATATTGATGTCAACGAGTTCGTCAATCTCCTGCTTGCGCACACCTCACTTGAGTCCAACGCGCCAATGAATTTGGTGATGATTGGTAATGATGGTCGTCCACGTCAAAAAGGCTTAAAAGACATTATTTCGGAATGGATTGCATTCCGAGTAGCCACTGTGACTCGGCGCACGCAATATCGCTTAGGAAAAGTCAAAGACCGGATGCATATATTGGAAGGGCGCTTAACCGTACTTCTGAATATTGATAAGGTTATCAAAATCATTCGCAATAGTGATGAGCCTAAAGTCGATCTGATTAAAGAATTTAAGCTCAGCGATCGTCAGGCTGAAGATATCCTCGATATTCGCTTACGTCAGTTAGCGCGCCTTGAGGGCATTAAGATCGAGCAAGAACTCAAAGAGCTCAAATCGGAACGTGATGACTTAGAAGGATTGCTGCAGAGCGATACCATCTTACGCAAACGCATCATCAAAGAAATTGAGTCCGATATGAAGGACTTTGGTGATGATCGTCGCACCTTAATCCAAGAAGATAAGCGGGCTATTGCAGAAACCAAAGTGGTTGATGAGCCTGTGACCGTGATTGTTTCGCAAAAAGGTTGGGTGCGCGTACGTCAAGGGCACGAACATGATGCGACGCAGTTTGCCTTTAAAGCAGGCGATAAGCTCTATGAGACCTTTGAGTGTCGAACGGTTGATGTCATTCAAGGTTTTGGTAGTGATGGCCGTGTCTACACGGTGCCTGTCAGTGAATTGCCGGGTGCTCGAGGCGATGGTTCGCCTTTAACCAGCTTTGTGAACTTGGCAGCGGGCTCGCAAATGGTCGCCTACTATGCTGGTCAGTCTGATGATTTGGTTTTGATTTCTACTAGAGCGGGTAATGGCTTCTTAGCCAATGTAGCCGATATGACTACCCGTAATAAAGCGGGTAAATCCTTTGTTGGGATCGATAGCAAATTCCCTGACGGCGATGCTCCATTGGGCGCAGCCAAAGTGGTGGTGGGTATGAAGCAGGTGGCCTGTCTTTCTGAAAGCGCCAAGCTCTTGGTCTTCCCCTTAGATGAACTCAAACGACTGCCAGCAGGTGGCAAGGGTGTCATCTTGATGGGCTTAGACGATAAAGAAAAGCTCTCCTCAGCAATTGCCGTGGGTGCAGAAGGGGCATCGTATTCAGGTTCAGGGCGTGCTGGTAAGCCTACTGAATTAAATCTCGATGCGAAGACGCTGAAATCATTTGCTGGTAATCGTGCGCGTAAGGGGCACTTTGTTGAGCCACGCTTAAAAGACGGCAAACTGAAAGCGAATTAATTATTCTTGCTTTAATTAAATAAGCTGATCAGCACAAACTGATCGGCTTATTTACAGCTAGAGCTTTAGATTTCGGCAATCAATTCAATTTCAACGCATGCACCCAATGGAATTTGAGCAACCCCAAATGCACTGCGCGCGTGTTTGCCGGCATCGCCAAATACCTCTAAAAGCAATTCAGAGCAACCATTCACCACCAGATGTTGCTCAGTAAATGTATCGGTAGAGTTAACCAAGCCCATGACTTTGACAATACGCTTTACTTTATCTAATGAACCTAGATGATTTTGCAATGTCGCCATCAGGTCAATAGCAATAGAGCGAGCTGCTGATTTGCCGGTTTCTGTATCCATATCCAGACCTAACTTACCAACCCAGGGCTTGCCATCGCGCTTGGCTATGTGACCAGACAAATAAATAGTATTTCCACTCGTTGCAGCCATGACATAAGCAGCAGCTGGAGCGCCTACTGGAGGCAATTCAATTCCTAGGCTCTTGAGGCGATCGTGAATCATGTTTGTAGACATAGTGACCTTCAGTGATGAAGACAAGATCTTACTTTGAAACTCCAGGCCTTCAAAAAAGGATGAAAAAAGGCCATTAAATTCAGTGTTTATACCAATTTTGAGTGCGTCTAGCGGTGCAGGGCTCAGGTCTCCGCTATACTCACTCCAAATTGATCTAAATCAAACTCCTTATTAATGATTTTTATGAAAAAACACTTGATTCTTCCCCAATTAGCCTTAGCTGCTAGCTTGGCATTTACTGGTTTTGCAGCTCATGCTGCAGATATTAAAGGCGATGCAAACGCTGGCCAAGGAAAAGTATGGCTTTGTATTGGTTGCCATTCCATTCCTGACTATCGTGCTGACTATCCATTGGTTTATAGAGTGCCCATGTTGGGCGGACAGAATGGTCCTTACATTGCGAGTTCTTTAGCTGCCTACAAAAAGGGCGAAAGAAAGCATCCAACAATGCGCTCCATTGCTGCTAGCTTGTCAGACCAGGATATGGCTGATCTTGGCGAATACTATGCTGCGCAAACTGCCAGCTCACCTAATAACCCATTGAAGTGATATTTAGAGACCTGTTTATGAAAGTCGCACTCATTACCGCTGTTTTGTTATCTAGCATTGGTTTGGCAAACGCCGCTAACGTTGATAAAGGCCAAGCTTTGGTAGAGAAGGCCAATTGCGCCTCTTGCCACGGCGCTGGTCTAAATGCTCCAATCTTGCCGGCTTATCCTAAATTAGCCGGTCAATATCCTGATTACTTGTACTACGCCTTACGCGCCTATCAAGTGGGTAATACCAACGCTCAATATGGTCGCAACAATGCCGTGATGTCCTCTCAAGTCCAGGCCTTTACAAATGCGGACTTACAAGATATGGCTGCCTACATTGCATCCTTACCCGGAAATTTCGTAATCAAGAAGTAATATAGAAGGGCATATTGCCTTCATTCAATGGCTTAGATTAATACTCTAAGCCATTGTTTTTTATAGGTATTACTTTACCGCTTCTAGGCCTCGAGCCAAATGCTTACGCATGGCTACCTCAGCACTAGCTGGGTCTCGTTTGAGAATGGCTTGCAGTATCTCTCGGTGCTCTAGCAGGGAGCTTTGCATCCGTCCACCGCGACTCAGAGAGTCTTTACGTTGGAGTTTAAGCACCTTTCTAAGGTCTTCAATCACCCCATTCATCCACTTATTGCCGGCGATCTCTTGTATTAATTCGTGAAATTTCACATTAATTTCAAAAAATTGCTCTAAATCTCTATCTGCAGCCGCCTTTTCAAGTCGGTGATGCATGTTATCTAACTGGGTTAGATGTGACTCGCTTGCCTTAAGGGCTGTTTCCTTGGCCGCTTGCCCCTCAAGTAGGGACAAAATTGTAAAGATCTGCTCTAAATCCCGACGATCCACCTCTGTAACGTAGGCGCCACGATTCATTTTGGTAGTCACCAGCCCTTCAGACGCTAGAACCTTAATCGCTTCTCGCATGGGTGTGCGACTAATTCCGAACTCAATAGCCAAGCTTTGCTCATCTAACCAACTACCTGGAGCTAATTCATGGGCAAATATCTGCGCACGCAGCCTTTCAGCTACAACTTCATATAAGGGCCTATTTAATAGTTTTGTATTCATAATTATGTATACAGTATCTAGACAAAATGAAAAATGTCAAGCAAAATACCCCTACTAATTATGTAACTATGTAATAAAGCCAACCAGGAGTGCTTTATGGGTAAGAGTGAAAATCAATCCGCAGCCAATACATGGCCAAATGTTCAATCAAGCAATTTGGATGATTGGCAAAAGTCCGCACAAAAGTCTGCACCAGGTGGAGACGTAGATAAATTAGGCTGGAAGACTCCTGATGGTATTCATTTAAAAGCCTTATATACATCTGAAGATGTCGATGGCTTGCAGTACACCAATTCATTACCAGGATTCGAGCCATTTGTACGCGGTCCTCAGGCAACGATGTATTCAGTTCGACCATGGACCATACGTCAATATGCTGGCTTTTCCACTGCTGAAGAATCCAATGCGTTTTATCGCAAGGCATTAGATGCGGGAGGGCAAGGCGTCTCCGTCGCATTTGATTTGGCTACTCACCGAGGTTATGACTCTGATCATCCGCGCGTGACCGGTGACGTTGGTAAGGCTGGTGTAGCGATTGATTCAGTGGAAGATATGAAAATTTTGTTTGATGGCATTCCATTGGACAAGGTATCTGTATCGATGACGATGAACGGCGCAGTATTGCCAGTCTTAGCTGGATATATTGTGGCGGGCGAAGAGCAAGGCGTTAAGCAAGAATTACTATCAGGAACCATTCAGAACGATATTCTGAAAGAGTTTATGGTGCGTAATACGTATATCTA
>CAIKGX010000007.1 GCA_903827075.1 uncultured beta proteobacterium
CCGCAAGCTTCTTTTGCAAAAATTGAATGTTTAAAAACGAAGCGCCCAACGGCTGATTAAGTTCATGGGCAATCGAGGCGGATAGGGCTCCAGTAGCCACTGTTTTGTTAGCTTTTAGCAATCCAGAGATCAAACTTTCCCGCTCTGCTAGGAGATTCTTAATTTCAATATTTTCACTCTTCGATTTAGCGTTTGCCAGGGCAACTTTTTCTGCCCAATAGCCACCTAGAGCAATGTAAGAGAGTGTATTAATGACCAACTGAGCAATCGTCAGCAGAATCAACAACTGTGGAATTTGCTCCACCTTATTAATGGTGAAGCCAGTTGAGGCTAAAACTCCTAGACGACCAAATACAAGAAAAAGTTCGACTGCAGTTGCATACTGCAAATACATTAACTGCTGGGATGGCTCTGCACTTCTTTTATGCCTTAGCATCACAATTTGCCACGAGAAAAATATGACTGCTATTGTGCACATAAATGCCGTGCGAATCTCATAATTTCCATAAACACGAAGAAATTCGAAAAAAGGCACAAAGACAATCGCCGAAAGTGCGAAGCCATATTGCAAGCGCCTACTAATTGGGCCGATCAGGGATTTGCAAAACAGGAGCTGAAAAACAGCGGCAATGTAAAACAAGGAATTCGCTATTGTGAAATTAAAGTCAGGTTTCTCCAAGCCTTGAATCACCAAGATGCCACCACCGAAGATCAATAAGGCGATGACATTCACCATCAATGAAGCCATCCAGTATCGATTGGGCCTCAGATCACTTTGAGAGCGGTGATAGTGATAAATACCCAATAACAAACCCAGCTGAATCGTAGCCAGGATAAAGAAATAGAGGGCAATCAGTAGCTTCATAGGGGCTATCGTACAACGATCATCGCCTAGCCAACTATGCTGGTCCCGCTTACTGGGTCAGGCTAGGTAAGGCGCCCGTTAAGACTAAGTAGAAAAAATAGAGTGATGCAAGCAATATCAGGCCGCCCAGCAGATACTGCGGATAACGAATACCCTGCTCCGGCATGCCCTGTTTTTTTCCATCCACCATGGACTTCACGAGATTTTGCTTCTCCATCAGACTCATCACTATTGCCGCAAGAATATGCAGAATGACAACTGCCAACGCCAAGCTGGCGACTGATTCATGAATCTCACCTGCAAAGTCGCCTAGAAGCTCTTTAACAGAGAGATAACCAGAGACGCCAATCACGAGAATCAAGAGCATGAGCGCAACCATCACCAGGCCACCGGCTGGGTTATGCCCAACATCGTGATGGGGGTGACCACGTAGCATCGCCATAAAGTGCTCCAACACGGCTTTAGGGCTTTTGAGGAACTGGGTAAAGCGAGCATATCGCGTTCCGATTACACCCCACACCAAACGAATCAATACCAGCAGGCAGGCAGTGTAGCCAAACGCATAATGAATCATCTGCAGGCGCTCACTCTCTGAAGTAAGCCAAGCCCCTGCAAAACAAATCACCAGTAGCCAATGAAACACGCGCACTGGCATATCCCAGACCATAATTGCTTGCTTCAATTTGCCGGTAGCTCCAACTGTATCGTTCGTAGGTGTATTCATTTTGCTGGGATCTTGATGTTGTTCTCGCTAAAGTTACCCTTGGCTGCATCTGTGTGACAGGCGCTGCAATTAGCTGGACTCTTGATGCTGGCTCGCTTCCAAACATCTGGCCTCACCTCATCATGCTTACGAATAAACCAAGAAGTTTTAGTGATACGGTTTTCGGGGGCAGTCTCACTGTACTTTTGTCGAGTAGTCGCATTCTTTACCAACCAATTGGTAATTTCAGTTTGGGTTTTTGGATCCAAACTAGCATCGGTGCCAAAGTGTTTTGATAAGCCAGACATCACATTTTTCCAGCTCTGCTGACTTAATAGTGCCGGTGGATAGGCCATGTGACAACTAGCACACTCGGCTTCGTATGAAACTGGTGCATCGGCAGGCATTGCCATTTTTCCAGCAAACGCAGTTGAAGATGCCAGAAGTAAGGCAGTCGCAATCAATACAGTTTTTTTCATTTTCATGGAGTTCATTTCACAGTCATTAGCCATGAGAGAACATCTGCTTTTTCTTGAGCAGTGCACTCTCTACCAAGCACATCATTGCAATTACGCTTAAACCATTTCTCCGCCTTAGCCTCATCGGTAAAGCGTGCAGGATTGGCGCTAGGTGCCAAAGGTTTGATCACCTTGCCGGTAACAATATGTTTAGTGTCGTGATTAGGGGGATTTTCATGGCAAGAGGCACAACTCCACTCCTTGCCGTGTTTAGCATTAAAAAACTGCTCGCCTCTAGCGGGAGAGGCCTTACCAGACGCTGCCTCATACGACTTGAGCAAATCGGATGGCGTGGCCGCACTTACAGGCAATGCCACCACCGCTAAAATTGATACGGTAATTAACCTCAGAAGCATAAATACCCCTCTTTTTTATATGTTTCTATAAGTATGCTCTATTGATATGACATATCAGCCCTATAACTATAAATAAGCAGAATAGTCAGGTATTGAAGGAGCATTTTGTTTATGCACCTTGAAAACTCGTTCCGATTAGTAACACGAGTAATACAATCACCATAAATGCTAAAACAAGCGCATTTATCAATTACCGCATTACCGTTTCAAGGTGATGCATTTCAATTTATTAAGGATTAATACCGTTATGAAAAAACTACTCATTGTTGTCGTCCTTGCTGCTATTGCAATTGGCGCCTACTTCGTTCTCAATAAACCAAAAGCCCCTATAGCTGGCGTAGCCGCCCAAGAAGCCGCCCTCATTTATGACGGCGAAGTAATCAAGATTGATGCTTCAACTCGTACCGTTATCCTCAAAAACAAAGATGGCGAATCCACCATTGTTGCTGGCCCAGAAGTAAAAAACTTCGCAGAAATTAAAGTGGGTGACCGTTTTGACGTTGTCTACGAATTAGCTATAGCTATTGAATTGGTTAAAGTAAAAAACCCAGGCACAACTAGCGAGCAAGTTACTACAAGCACTACTACTGCCCCACAAGGTGATAAGCCAGGCATGATCACCACCAACACCATTACTGCAACCGCTAACGTTGAAGCTATTGATGCAGCTAAAAATACAGTATCTTTAAAAGGTCCCCAAGGAAACATCTTCAAAGTTAAAGTTCAGAATCCTGACTTGATGAAAGATATTGCTGTAAATGACCAAGTTAAAGTGGTTTACACAGAAGCGATTGCTGCTGTAGTGAGCGCACCAGCTGCTAAGAAGTAATTTGGCAATTCTTTTCTAGTTACTAGAAAGACAAAATCCCAGCAAGAAATTGCTGGGATTTTTTAATTTTAAGATTCAATTTTGGCCGCCAGCTTTCTAACTTGCATCTCCATTCCCGTAAAAATAGACTCAGCTACATCCATTGGAAAAGGCCCTGTAATGCTCGACCTTACTTGATTGATGACAAACCCAGTCATCTCAATAACTTCGCCAATTAATTGCCGTGCTACATCAGCACCAAGACCTGCCTGCTGAGACTGAGCTAGCCAGTGTCTATAGTGAATTTTATCTAGCAGATAGTGATTGGTCGATCCACGTACAGCCATTGCTAGCTTCGCCTTTTGGGGTGCGATTTGATTTGCCCCAAAACCTATTACTGGGTGCGCCGATAACACGTCATAAATTGGAGTTGCTTGGTATTGAGCGCCCGGCAGATGCGCAATGCTAAAGTTTTTACCATGTCCATCAGTTGCAGCTAAGATCCAAAAAATAATTTGTGTTTTAAAAAAATGTATTCGATCTTGTTCTGCGTTCACTGACCCCAGCAATAACTTCATTGCAGATGTGATGCTCGGACCTCCATCTGCTTGATACTTACTCATTGGTGATATGCCCATTGCCTGACAAAAATCCTCCTGAGGAAGGCGCATAATCCATTGCCCATCAGCAGCTAATCTACGATCAAAGCGCTCAATGATCAATACTTTTTGATCTTCAAAAGAATTGATTTCACAGGAAGCAGTTGGAATACCATATGCAGCCATAATTTTAGAACAGAGCCACTCATTCTCAACCGATGTGCGCATGTCAGCACGCATATGACCAACCAAGCCTAAGGGCAATTTCAAAATATGCGTAGTTGGAGTGCTACCTTGAGGCAAGAGCCAACGTCCATCGCACTTTAGTAGCGCAGTTTTTTCTTGCGCACCGGCTATGGATAGCCTTAAATCATTACTTTGCTCTGCTTGCCTGAAAACCGAATCCGTCGAGACGCGCCGAAGATGATCTGCAATCTCCTTATTACTCAATGCTCGACCCTGAATTTGATTAATTCCTACTGGCTCCCCACCCTCTGGTAGGAGTTGTATAGCGCCAACACAATCACGGCCAAGCTGAGCTAACAAATCAAACGCGCCCAAGCTTTTTGCCTGATAGCGACTCGCTAATCGCCTACGAATTGCATCACTATCAGGCAATAAGTTATCAAAATAATGATTAACAAGATCACCTTTATGAGAGCCATTACCTGGCAAGAAAGGAAGGGATAGTGATAAGGGCCTCGCCTCGCTCCGCGAAACCCACTCATCAGAATAAGAGAAGGTCTCAAGCTGTCTTGTGACTTGCCAAGTGCCAACTTGAACGCCATTCATAAAAATGGTTAGTCCTCTTGATTTTGAGCTAGTTGTCATGACTACCAAATCTCCTTAGAACCGGGCTCTAGAGTAGCTTTTACTTGCTTTGCACCTTTAATGATCTGCTCCATTGATACATTGACATCTAGAATCCGTAAGACCAAAAATAATCTCTCAAAAGTAGCTAGCTGCGGATTACCCTCAAAACGTGCATAAGCTTGCTGGCTAATTCCAAGTTTTTCTGCCATATCGGCCTGAGTCACTCCCTTTTGCTTTCGAAAGGCCTTAATAAACATGGGCAAGCGCTCTAGGGTTTGAATTGGATAAGTCGATACCATTTTCAGCCTCACTATTAATACAACTTTTAAATTGTAATATAAAATAACAATATATAGGTTGTATATTAACATTACAACTTATAACTTGTAAATAACAGTGAAAGCTTACCGACTCCGGCCCTTTTAGTCGTTCAGACCTCAACGATCAATGAAGGGTTGAACTGTGGATTTTCTGCATGGCTAGAGCGAACATAGCCGCGAGGATTGCACACCACTCTAGTGCCGTTCATTTCATAATCACAAGAGTCATGAGTATGCCCATGAATCCAAAGCGACATCTTTCCAAATAAATGCGATAGCTCTGATGAGAAGCATGCAGATAATAAATCGAATTTGTAGCGATCCGCAACGGAATGTATCGAAGGCAGATGGTGAGTCACAACTACTGTAGCACCATCAAAAGAATGATTTAACTCTGCATTCAGCCATGCTAGCGACTGCTCATGCAATTGAATTGATTTTAGCGGTGAAAAACCAACCACCCCATCACCAATTCTTCGGAAATCATTCAAATACATTTCACCATACATCATGCATTTATCTTTTAATTCCTCACCAAACAATAAAAAATCAGTCCACAAGGTGGCGCCCAAAAAACGGATAGGCTTTTTATCATCCGCGCTTTGCAGTTGAATCATTCGATCATCTAAGAAATGAATTTCATGAAGAGCACATTGCTCCTGTAATTTCAAAATCAGTTCAAGCCGTTGAGATCCATAAAACTCATGATTGCCAGCAACATAAATAATTTCCTGGTCTGGGAAAGTCTCACGCGCCCAAGCAATGCCTTTAGATCGGACATCTATATCGCCAGCGAGAACGACCACATCCGCATCGGTTGATTCAGGTTTAAAGATATCAAACTCAAGATGAAGATCGCTTAGTACGTGAATTTTCATAAATTTTTTGGTTGGTTTTTTATCAAAATCAAGAGGATCATTTTCCCCTATTAGAGGGTTGAGTGTATTCAATTAATTAACCATGCCGTCCTACAGGGAATACAAGATGCAGTTGACTACCAAGTCACTCGAATCTAAATTGAGCAATTGCAAACTCTTTTTGGAAAGCAGGAATGAATCAAGAGCAGTGTTATCTATCGTTGGATCTTGAGCTGAATAATGCACCAGATAATTCAACGGTAAATCCCAAGATTATTCAGGTCGGTATTGCGATTGGAAGTTATTTAAATTACAAAAATAACAGCATTGCTAAGTACAAGTGGTATTTAGATCCACAAGAGCCCATTTTCGAATTCATTACCAATTTGACCGGCATCTCCAATGAAGACATCATCAGAAATGCCGTGTCCCATGAACAGGTCGCCAAAGAGATCGGTGAGTTGATCCAGGCTCATCAGTGCTTCATTAACCCAATTACCTGGGGTGGTGGTGACTCAACTGACTTGAAGCTTGAGTTTATAAATCGAGGCACCCATTTTCCGTATTTTGGACGTAGATGGATTGATATAAAAACTTGGTATACCTTGCATATGCTGGCAATGGGAAAGAAACCGAGTGGCGGATTGTCGTCTGCGCAGGCTAGCTTTAAATTACATTTTGAAGGTATCCCCCACAGAGCAGATGACGATGCTTTTAATACGCTACGACTATTCTTCGCTATCCTCGAAAGACAAAACCAACACTATCAATTGATAACAGATGCCAAGAAAATTCACTAGGGACCACAAAGCCAAGATTAAAGGGTGGGTAGAATGGTGGGTAGAAGAGCCCAAAAAAACAAAGAGCCCCGTGGTTATGGGCTCTGCTGTCGTATATGGCGGAAGAGGTGTCCGCCATTTGATAATCTTACTTAACTGCATTTAATCTTATATTTGTATAATACATATAGCTTATAGAGTATTTTATGACTTAATTGGTCTTATTTAATATAATGTAATCTTACATTTTTAGGTATGTAGGAAGGTATTTCGTACCGCAAATTGAGATTACAAATGCCGAGAATTATTAAACCAATGTCAGCACTATCTGTAGGCCGCTTAAAGAGCGTGGGATGGCATGCTGTTGGCGGGGTTAGTGGCCTTGCATTGCAGATCAGAAATTCCCAAAATAAGATCCCAGGAAGCCCCCTATCTAGGTCTTGGGTAC
>CAIKGX010000008.1 GCA_903827075.1 uncultured beta proteobacterium
CTATAACCCCACGATGGTTTATGGGGCTTGGCCTTATCCAGATTACCCGCCATACCCTGTTTACAACCCTGCTTGGGGTGCGATGGCTTTCGGACTAGGCTTTGCAGTGGGAGATGCTTTTTGGGCTACACCAAGCTGGTCCAATGGAACGATTAATGTCAACAATACCGGTCCTGCCAATGCTGGCAGATCTACGCGAGGATTAATAGGTCCCAGTAGCATTCAAAATCAACAGCGATTAATGAATGATTGGAAAAATAACGCTACCCCTGGGGATAGGCAGGCAGCCCGTTCAGCGGCCCAGCGGGCAGATGGCAACTTTCAGAAAAATGCCACTCCTCAAGAGCAGTCTCAAGCTGATCGTTTAAATCAAGAGGCACGTAATGATTATCAGCAGGATAAATCTAATCCGAATACCTATCGAGAAGCCGCGCAGGAAAATGCCCTAAGGGATCAGGCCCGTTTTGATGGTAATCAAGACCGATCTGGTGGACGTGGTGGTTTCGGTGGAGGCCACATGGGTGGCTTTAGACGTTAATTCAGATAAAAAGAATAGAGCCATGACTACATTAAATAACATGTTGAGATCAATGCTGTTTACTGCTGTCTCAATGGTGTTTTTGCAGCACAGTAGCTTTGCGCAAACAGCAGTAAATACCGGGGATGCTTCAACGGCTGCCTTGGTGGCGCTTTGTAAAAATACCGATGATGTTGATGCACAAAACTTTTGCTTTGGATTTGGTGAGGGGGTTTATCAGGCGTATCTGGTGAATAAAACTCCCAATGTAAAACCTCTGATTTGCTTTCCGGATAAAACGGGTACTCGTGAGGTGATATTGGAACAATTTTTAGCGTGGAATCAAGCCAACCCTCAATTCAATCAAGAACGTGCGGCCAAGACCCTCATTCGTTTCTTCGCAAAACAATATCCCTGTAAGTAGCTTGTAAGTAATTTAGGGGCAACAAAAAAGCCAGCAAGTAGCTGGCTTTTTTGTTGATCGATATTCCCTAATTAATCTGGAATATTTGCTTTACGAATGACTGGACCCCAAACGTTGATTTCGCTTTCAAGATGAGACTTGAGGCCTTTGGCAGATACTTTATCCATTGGCACGATATCAATGTTGGAATCGTTTAAACGCCTCTGAACGTCTGGAGAGCTCAACGCTTTCTTAAGAGCAGCATTAATCTTGTCTAAGATAGGTTGTGGTGTACCTTTAGGCGCATAAACACCATGCCAAACTTTCACTTCAAAACCTTTGAGGCCTTGCTCGTTCAAAGTAGGTACATTAGGAATCGCTGGCAAACGCTTCATGGTAGTTGTACCAAAAGCCTTTACGCGACCATCTTTGATGTAAGGAATGGTTTGCGTAGTTTGGTCACACAAGAGGTCTACTTGACCGCCTAAGAGGTCTGTCAAAGCAGGACCAGTTCCTTTGTAAGGAATATTGGTGAGTTTGACCCCAAGACGACTTTGGAATAACAAACCGCATAACTGAGACACCGCACCAGGACCAGCGTTAGCCATAGTCACTTTAGCGCCATTTGCTCTGATATAGGCTTCTAACTCTTTAAAGTTATTTGCTGGTAAATCTTTTTTACCCAAGAGCACCATTGGCACATCGGCAACTTGACCAATGTATTCAAAGCTGGTCATTGGGTCATAAGGAAGTTTGTCATACAAGGCATTAGCTGTTGCCATACCCATGTGATGAATATAGATGGTGTAACCGTCAGGAGCGGCGCGCGATACTTTGGTGGAGGCAATTGTGCCGCCAGCGCCAGGAACGTTTTCCACCACAACAGTTTGACCCAAAGCTTGGCCCATAGGGACAGCGATTAAGCGGGCGATAGAGTCAGTTGGACCACCAGCTGCAAATGGAACTACTAATTGAATAGATTTAGTTGGCCAATCTTTTTGAGCTGACGCAATATTGCTACTTAATAAGGTGCCAGCGCCGATGAGAGCGGCAAGTCCAGCGAATAGGGTTTTCTTCAATTGCATTAGTGTCTCCTTTAATTTCTTCTCTACCAATTTTGCCACTTTTACATGCTAAAGGGGTTCAGGGTTTACCAGCAATGGCTAGCGTTCTTTGTGCTAACAGAACAACCGGGCGGTCAATCATGCGTCCATCCAGTTTGACGGCGGCACCTTTTGAAGCCTTATCTGCCTCAATGACGCGTGTAGCCCAAGTAATGTCCTCTGCGGTTGGCATAAAAGCATTTTTGACTAAAGGGACTTGTTTTGGATGAATGCATAATTTCGCGCCAAAGCCCATACGTTTAGCTCGGTGAGCGTCGTCCATAATTCGCTCAATATCATCGGTAGATGGAGTAACCCCGTCAATCGGAGGGGCAATTTGCGCCAAGCGTGACTCAAGAACAATTTGATAACGCGCGCTTTGTAATTCGGTTTCTTGTTTGTCACAGACCATTCCTAGGTCTGCTTGGAGATCAAGATTACCCAAGGCAAGGCGAATGACTTGTTCAGAATTGGCAATTTCTTTCAGTCGATCTAAACCAATGGCAGTTTCAATCATGGGAATGATTGCAGTGTTCGGTAGTATCAGTGCAGCCCCGTTCACTTGATCTAATGACTCTGTCTTGGGAATTAATAAGCAGGCTATATCAAGCTCTTGCGCCAAAATGAGGTCTGCAGAATAAAACCGACTGCCTGGAGAGTTAGATCGAATAACCAGACGCTTTTTTTGCTGCGCAGAAAATGTAGGCCATGCCTCCCGAATTGCCTGACGGGCTTTATCTTTATCTTCTTCCGCAACGGCATCTTCTAAATCCAAGATAACGCCATCGGCACCACTATCTAAAGCTTTGGTGAAGCGCTCTGGGCGTGTACCAGGTACAAATAAAAAGTTGCTGCTAAAGCCTAAGGGGGTATCAAGTGGATTCATAGTGAGAATTAGGAGAGTAAGAAGCCCATCTTGGGTTGTTTGCGAATATTCCACAAGAGATCAATGGCTTTATTCATCTGATCGGGAGTAGCACCACCACTAAAGGCGGCTAGGCGTAATGCTTTATCGGTGATTTCTTCGCGACTTAAGGTGTTGCCTGGATCTCCTTTGGGTTCATCTACCCGACCCTCTAGCATCGTGCCGTCTTGCAAGTAGACTTTGACTTTGCCAATCCAGCGCTGTGGATATTGGTTATCTACCTCTGGGTCCAAAGTCATGGTGACGCGATCTCTAAAATCACAGATGGCCTCATCATGAAAGTGCTCAGCAAATTCTTGCAGGCCAGCAAATTGGTAGTGGGCAATTAAGGCGAGGACAGTGCCCATCGAGAATTTTGATTGATGGACTGTAATGGGATTGACTACTGGTCCCAAGACATCAATTGCTCCTTGGTGAACCAGAGTTTCTACTTTGGCAATATCGCTAGGCAGGAGCTTATGCATCATCATTACTTGTAAGAGGGCATCTGCGGCAGGGTGGGTGTGGCGACAAGACGCATGATATTTAAAGCTGGTTTCAGCAAGCGTCCAGCGAGTACCTAAGCGATCAGTCAACTTGCTAGGATCAGCGTCGCTTGACATACCTGCCGCTAAACCTTGCTTTCCTTCCAAAATATGCTGCGCACCTGTAAAGCCAGACTGCGCTAGGTAAGCGGACATCAAGCCAGTCGATGCTGCATGAGCAGTATGCAATTGCTTGGAATCGGCCGCATCACGAAGGAACTCCCAAAGGCCTGCTGATTGTGTCCCTGCAGAACCAAAGGCATGGAGCATTTGTTCTGGATTGAGTTTCAATAAATGACCTACTGCAGCGGCAGCGGCGATCGTGCCCGCTGTGCCTGTGGTGTGAAAGATTTTGTAGTGCGAGCGACCTAAAAATTCACCTACGCGGATGCCTACCTCATAACCTGCAATCACCGCAGTGAGAAACGCTTCTCCAGATGCGCCGATCGCTTGGGCAGTTGCTAATGCTGGCGGAAAAATCACGGTGCCTGGGTGAAAGACTGACCCATTGTGAACATCATCTTGCTCGGCAACATGGGAGGCAGCAGCATTTGCCATGGCTGCTAAAAATGGACTTGAGCTGGTACGCGTAATCAGTATTTCTGCTGGACCTGGGTGAGTGTAATCAAACCCACCCATACTTTGGGCAAATTGGGTAATGGCTTCTACGGGGCGAGCCCCCTTACCGGCAATAGTTGAGCCAAACCAATCAACCAATAAATCTTCTGCGCGATTGATAACATCTGCAGGGACATCGCTCATCTTGAGCTGAGATGCAAACGTGGCTAACGCTTTGGAAGGGTGTGGTGTAGTCATATTGATGAAAGGCTCTATTTTTTTAATTTATTAATTCAAGACCGCAGTAGCTTGCATGGTTAGCCAGCCTTCATGATCTTGCGCCCAAATGGAAATGGTTTTTCCAGAAGGGTCTTTTTCAAGATCAGGTTTAGCGCAGACTGTAAATGGATTGATATCAAAAGTAGGGCGGATGGCGCGGAACTCAAAACTCTTTAGCGTGCAGCCCGGAATACTTTGACGCACCAGATCTACTAAGAGGGTGGCAATCAAAGGCCCATGAACAATTAAGCCGGGATAGCCTTCCACTTCAGTTACATATTGACGATCGTAATGAATGCGATGACCGTTAAAGGTTAATGCTGAGTAACGAAATAGCAAGACATCATCAGGCGTAATCGTTTTAGACCATTTCGCATCGGTTGGCGCTGGTGTTGGAGCAACTGGCTTATCGTCAGGACCAGCAGCATCACGGTAAACAATGTCATGCTCTTCAATCAAAGCCAAGCCATTCTGATTGGAGATGGCATGCTTCACTAAAACAAAAATCAGATCCCCAGTGCGACCTGCTTTATGGGTAACCGATTCAATAGTAGAGATACGTTCAATGGTGTCACCCACGTTTAATGGGGCAAGCCATGAAAGACGACTGCCTGCCCACATCCGACGAGGTAGTGGAACAGGTGGCATAAACCCACCACGCTTGGGGTGGCCATCAGGACCAATTTCAGATTGGCGTGCATGTGGCAAGAAATAAAGCCAGTGCCAAAGTTCTGGTAAAAAAGTTCCCGAAGTAGGCGCGGGATCCGCTCTATCCAAGGTTGCCGAGAGGGCGCGAACTGGCGCCGTGGTTACGGTATCCTGAAGAGACTCGGTTTTGCCGAGCCATTCTTGAAGGTGGGAGATGGTTTGAGGTTCGATTCGCATAAGACCTATTATGCCAATTTCAGTAGATAAAGCAGAGCCACTAAGTCAATAAACTGCCGACTAAATAAGATAAAAGACCCGCAAGTGCAGAACCAGCTAAAACAGGCAAAATTCCCTTTTGGTACTTAAATAGCGCAAGACCGGCAAGCAGGCTAATGACAACAGAGATCCAAGAGATTGAGCCGCCTAAGCCATGAGGAAAGAAGACGTGATAGGCGAAGAACAAGCCCAGATTGGCAATGACGCCAACTACTGCAGCCGTAATGGCAGTCAAGGGTGCGGTAAAACTCAGTTTGCCGTGAGTCGACTCAATCAGGGGGCCACCAACCAATACAAAAAAGAATGATGGCAAGAAAGTAAACCAAGTGGCGACACAGGCCCCAATCACCCCAAACCAAAATGGATTACTAAATCCAATTAGATGCTGAATATGCCCGGCAAGATAACCAACAAAAGCGACCACCATGATGAGTGGTCCTGGAGTAGTCTCGCCTAGAGCAAGACCATCCATCATTTGTCCGGCACTGAGCCAATGAAATTGATCTACCGCTCCTTGATACACATAAGGTAAGACCGCATACGCACCACCAAAGGTGAGAAAGGCGGCCTTTGTAAAGAACCAGGCAATTTGTGGATACAGGGTATTCCAGCCGAAGATCAAAATCAGGGCGGCCATCGGCGCTACCCATAGTGATACTGCAACTGTCCCATGCATCATGGCTGTGCGCACTTTAAATTGAGTATGCTCTGGGCTCGGTGTTTCATCATCAATGAATGCGGGACCGTAATACTGCTTATTATCTTTACTCTGCGAGTTGCTTTGCTGAAAATATTCTGGATACCGCCTGCCACCCCAAATGCCAATCGCAGCAGCAATCAAGACAATGATCGGAAAGGCCAGGTTGAGCACGAAGATCGCTAAAAAAGAGCCAAGGGCAATCCAGCGCAACGGCTGATTATGAATAGTACGTTTTCCTATCCGTACTGCTGCATGCAGCACGATGGCCGTTACTGCAGGCTTGATGCCAAAAAAGATGGCTGCAATCCAAGGTACTTGGCCGAAGGTGAGATACACCCATGACAGACCAATTAAAATAAAGAGGGAAGGCAGAACAAAGAGGGTGCCTGCCAAAATGCCACCCCAACTCCGATGCATCAACCAGCCAATATAGGTGACTAACTGTTGCGCTTCAGGACCAGGAAGTAGCATGCAATAGTTCAGTGCATGTAAAAAGCGCCGCTCAGAAATCCAGCGACGCTTTTCAACTAACTCCTGATGCAGGACGGCAATTTGTCCTGCAGGCCCACCAAAACTAATAAAGCCTAATTTGGTCCAAAATTTGAGGGCTTCTTTAAGTGGAATTGAGTTGGGTTGAGACTCACTCAAGCTTACTCGCCCATACCTACAGCAACTTGACTAAATCCATTATCGACATAAATAATTTCTGCGGTTATTGCACTGGCCAGATCCGACAAGATAAAGGAAGTCACATTACCGACTTCATCGATGGTGACATTGCGACGGAGGGGGGCTGTTTTTTCAAAGCTACTTAAGAGCTTACTAAAATCTTTAATTCCTGAAGCGGCAAGGGTTTTAATGGGGCCAGCAGAAATACCATTCACACGAATACCTTTGGGGCCTAATGAGTTGGCAAGGTAACGTACGGAGGATTCCAATGAGGCCTTTGCTAAACCCATCGTGTTGTAGTGTGGAACGGTACGCATGGCACCCAAATAAGTCAGGGTAACCAATGAAGCAGTGGGGCTGAGGAATGGCAAAGCTGCCTTACACATAGCAGGGAAGCTATAGGCTGAGATGTCATGGGCAATACGGAATGCCTCACGATTAAGTCCGTCTAAGAAATCGCCAGCAATCGCTTCCCGAGGGGCAAAGCCAATAGCATGCACCAAACCATCGAGCTGGGGCCAAGTTTTGGCTAAATCTTGAAAGACGGCCTCAATTTGCTCATCACTGCCCACATCACAGTCAAAAATCAACTCAGAGTTGAATTCTTTTGCGAAATCAACGATACGGTCTTTAAAGCGCTCACCCACGTAGGTAAAGGCTAATTCTGCCCCTTCGCGATGGCATGCCTTGGCAATGCCATAGGCAATAGAGCGGTTAGAAAGAAGGCCGGTAATCAGAATTTTTTTGCCAGCGAGAAAGCCCATAATGTGTCCTTTGCTTCAAATGTGGTTTGCTATCTACAATTGTTGCATATATGTTCATTCCTCCCTCTATTCGTCAGATCCTCATTTACACGCTATTTTCCCTAATGGCGGTGATGCTGGCCAATTTGGCGCAGGCTGCTCAGGGCATTTCGCAGTACGGTAAGACTAAATACCCAGACGGATTTAGTCACTTTGACTACGTCAATCCCAATGCGCCAAGGGGTGGCACGCTGACTTTACCCAACCCAGGACAAAGAACCAGTTTTGACAAATTTAATCCCTTCACCCTTCGTGGAGTTAGTGCGCCTGGAATTGAGTTGATGTTTGAATCTTTGGCAGAAGGAAGTGCCGACGAGGTTTCGAGTATTTATGGCTTGCTTGCGGAAGATATTCAGGTTGCCGCAGACCACAAATCCGCTACTTTTCGCATTCGACCTGAAGCTCAATTTTCTGATGGCAGTCCTGTATTAGCTGCAGATGTGAAACATAGCTTTGATGTCTTAATGAGTGGCAAAGCCCATCCTCGTTACAAAACGACTTTTGCTGATGTGAAGCAGGCAGTCGTTTTATCTGCACGTGAAGTGCGTTTTGATTTTAAGAACAACAATACAGAGTTACCCATCATGGTGGGTACCTTACCGATCTTTTCTCGCAACTGGGGAAAGACTGCGGATGGCTCAATCACCCCTTTTGAAAAGCTTGCTTTTGAAGCCCCTATTGGTAGCGGTCCCTATTTGATTGAATCATTTAAGGCGGGCAAATCGATTGTTTATAAAAAGAACCCGAACTACTGGGTTGATCAATTAAGTAAACCCTTAAATGTCCGTGTGGGTTTTTATAACTTTGATCGCGTGCTTTACAAGCTCTATAGCGATGATGCTGTTCGTCTCGAAGCCTTTAAGGCAGGAGAGTTCGATGCTTTGGTGGAGTACCGCGCCAAAATTTGGGCCAAAGGGTATGTAGGTTCTAAATTTGATAATGGACTGCTCCTAAAGAAGGCTTTTTTCAATCACAACGGCGCTGGTATGCAGGGCTTTGCCATGAATCTGCGCCGTCCCATTTTCCAGGACCCGCGCGTTCGAGAGGCCTTGGGTTACGCATTGGATTTTGAATGGCTCAATCGTCAAATCTTTTTCGATCAGTACGGGCGCATTAATAGTTATTTTACGAATAGTGATCTGAGTGCAAACTTTGATGGCCCACGTAAACCTACCGAAGCAGAATTGAAATTACTTAAACCACTCAAGGCCCAATATCCTCAATGGGTGCCAGATGCCGTTTTTGGTCCCATGCCTGCGGCACCATCTACAGTCTCTCCAAGTAGTTTGCGCAAGAACCTCAAAAAAGCTCGGGACTTACTGGCTCAGGCTGGCTGGCAATATCGTGACGGCGCTTTACGTAATATGCAGGGCGAGCCATTTCGTTTTGAGATGGTGGAAGATGGACCTTTCTTTTTGCGAGTGATCTCGGCCTATATTCGGAATCTAGAGAAATTGGGTGTGCAGGTCGATATCCGGACAAGTGATTTTGCTTTGCATCAGAAGCGGATGAATGACTATGACTTTGATATGACAACCATTCGCTTTCCGGATTCACAAAATCCTGGAAATGAATTGTGGGATCGCTTTGGTAGCCAAGCAGCAAAAGAAAAGGGGTCGGATAACGTGATAGGAATTCAATCACCTGTTGTCGATGCCTTAGTGAATCATGTGACAAAGGCGCAAAACAGGGATGAGTTGCGCGCTGCTACCAGAGCCTTGGATCGGGTACTGTGGAATAGTTACTACGTCATACCGCAGTGGTACAACCCTACGCACCGAGTAGCGTATCGTAAAGAAATGCGCTACCCAGAACCTCCCTTGTATTACTCAGCAGAGCCATGGATTATGCAAAATTGGTGGAAAGAAGAGTCTAAATAATGCAAGGACAAATGCGCTCCTATATCTTCAAGCGATTGCTTTTGATGATCCCTACTTTATTGGGGGTTTTAACCCTCACATTTGCGGTGGTGCAATTTGTTCCTGGTGGCCCAGTTGAGCAGATGGTCTTGGAATTAAAGGGTAAAGGTAATGCTGCTGTTGGAGGCTCAGAGTCTTCAGGTGCGGGAGCAACCTATCGCGGTCGCCAAGGCGTAGATGCACAACGTTTAGAGGAAGTAAAAGCACTCTATGGTTTTGATAAGCCGCCTTTAGAGCGCTATTTTATGATGCTGGGCCGTTTTGCGAGATTTGATTTGGGGCAAAGCTATTACCAGCATGAAAGCGTATGGCGTTTAGTGGTCTCTAAGTTTCCCGTATCTATCAGTATTGGGCTATGGACTTTCTTTATTACCTATTTGGTTTCAATACCACTGGGAATTGCCAAAGCAGTGCGTGATGGTTCACGCTTTGATGCCATTACGAGCAGCATCATCTTGGTGGGCTATGCCATTCCTGGATTTGTTTTGGGAGTTTTACTTTTGGTCCTCTTTGGCGGGGGTAGTTTTCTGCAGTTATTTCCGCTGCGGGGCCTGACTTCGGATAACTGGAGTGATCTGAGTGTGATGGGCAAAATCATGGATTATCTGTGGCATTTGGTTCTGCCCATTACCGCATCTGTTTTAGGCAGCTTTGCCGTGGTCACGATGTTGACGAAGAATTCTTTCTTAGAAGAAATCCGCAAGCAATATGTTTTAACAGCAAGAGCAAAGGGTTTGACTGAAAAACAAGTGTTATGGAAACATGTATTCCGTAATGCCTTACTCCCTTTAGTCACCGGCTTTCCAGCAGCATTTATCGGCGCCTTTTTTACTGGATCTTTGTTAATTGAAACGCTGTTCTCTTTAGATGGTCTAGGATTGCTGTCCTACGAGTCAGTGATGCGTCGCGACTATCCAGTAGTCTTTGGTACCTTATATCTCTTTACTTTGATTGGCTTGTTTACCAAGCTGATCTCTGATCTTTGTTACGTCTATGTGGACCCACGGATTCAGTTTGGCGCTGGGGGCGGTTCATGAGTCGTTGGTTGCGTTTTAAAAATAGTCGAATTGGTTATGCCAGCTTGTGGATCTTCATGGTCTTATTTGGTTTAAGCCTGTGCGCTGAATTAATAGCCAATGACAAGCCCTTGATCGTGCGTTATGAAGGCCATTTTTATTTCCCGATTGTCAAAAACCAAGCTGAAAGAGTGTTTGGGGGCGACTTCGCTACACCAACGGATTTCTTAGATCCCGATATTCGACACAACATTACTAGTAATGGCAATTGGGCAATCTATCCACTGATTACCTATAGCTATGAGACGCTCAATTACTTTTCAAAAGTACCCAATCCTGCGCCACCCTCTTGGGAGAACTGGCTAGGGACGGATGATCGAGGGCGTGACGTGCTGGCACGCTTAATTTATGGTTTTCGTTTATCGATTCTCTTTGGATTAGCCCTCACCATTGTGGGCGTTGGTGTGGGGATTATTACCGGTTCATTGATGGGTTTTTTTGGTGGTAAGTTCGATTTAATCTCACAGCGCTTAATTGAGATATGGTCGGCCATGCCCGAGCTCTATCTATTGATTATTTTTGCCTCGATCTTCAATCCAAGCATTTCTTTATTGATTATTTTGTTGGCCGCTTTTGGTTGGATGGGTTTATCGGATTACGTGCGCGCAGAATTTTTCCGCAATCGGGCTTTGGAATATGTCCGAGCTGCTAGGGCTTTGGGGTTAACCAACTTCCAAATCATGCGCCGCCATATCTTGCCTAACAGCCTCACTCCTGTTATTACCTTTTTGCCTTTCCGCATGAGTGCTGCCATCTTGTCATTAACGAGTTTGGATTTTTTAGGGCTGGGTGTACCACCCGGGACCCCTAGCTTAGGAGAATTACTTTCACAAGGCAAAAGCAATTTAGATGCGTGGTGGATTTCCCTATCGACCTTTGTCGTGCTTGTATCCACGCTGCTACTGCTCACCTTTATGGGTGAAGCATTGCGTGACGCTTTTGATTCTCGAAAAGCTGGCGCACTTAAAGGAGGTCGCTCATGAGTTCGGCTCCTAAAGTGATTCAGCCTTTATTACGCTATGAAGATTTGAGTATTTCTTTCGGAACGGGTCGACGTGAGAAATTTGCTGTTAACCACCTGAATCTAGAAATCGGTGTGGGTGAGCGTGTGGCATTGGTTGGTGAGTCTGGATCTGGTAAGACCCTCACTGCACTTGCTCCCTTACGCCTTGAGCCAGAGGGTGCCAAAGTTACCGGTCGCATTCTATGGAGTGGTAATGAACGTAATTCAAAAGGGAGCTCACTAGAGTCCGTTGATCTATTAGCGCTGCCTATACAAGATATTCGAGATATACGCGGACGTGAGATTGCTATGGTGTTTCAAGAGCCAATGACAGCGCTTAACCCTTTATTTACCGTTGGCAATCAAATTGTGGAAGCGGTACAGGTTTATCAGCCACTGATTTCTAAAGCAGATTCCATGTCTATTGCAATTGAGCTACTCAAGAAGACTGGCATACCTGATGCAGATAAACGCTTTCATTCGTATCCGCATCAACTCTCAGGTGGCCAACGTCAGCGCGCCATGATTGCGATGGCCCTAGCTTGTAAGCCACGACTACTAATTGCTGATGAGCCAACTACTGCGCTAGATGTGAGCTTGCGTATGCAGATTCTGGACTTATTAAAAGACTTGCAAGAAGAGGCTAAAGACGATGGCGGTATGGGCATTTTGTTGATTACCCATGATTTGAACTTAGTGAAACATTTTGCACAGCGCGTAGCAGTGTTAAATCAAGGAATCTTGATGGAGTGCGGCACGACTGGGCAGATATTTAAGCATCCTGAAAATCCCTATACTCAAGCCTTGGTCAATAGTGAGCCGGTTCGAGATTTAGCGCCCGTAATGCCCTTAGCCCCCGTGCTCTTAAGTACCGAGAGCTTATCCGTCTCATATCCCAGTGGTGAGTCTTCAACTTGGTTTAAGAAGCCGCCAAGCCGTCAGGTTTTACGCAAAGTGAGCTTTGCACTGAAGCAAGGGCAAACCATTGGCGTGATCGGCGAATCTGGTTCAGGTAAGACCACTTTGGGCATGGCGATCCTGGGTTTGTTAGGCGACTCTGCCGCGCAAGTGACTGGTGAAGTAGATGTGCTTGGCAATGATTGGCAAAAACTCAAACCTATCGAACGTCGTGCCATGCGTTCTAGTTTGCAGGTTATTTTTCAAGATCCCTTTGGTTCCCTATCGCCACGCATGACGGTGATGCAAATTGTGTCAGAGGGTTTGGATGTGCATTTTCCTAAGCTGACTCCTGCAGAGCGTGAAGGTCGTGTCTTAGATATATTGCGTGAGGTTGGGATCGATCGATCGGCATTAACGCGTTATCCCCATGAGTTTTCAGGAGGGCAAAGACAGCGTATTGCGATTGCACGTGCGCTGATTTTGAAGCCCCAGATTTTGGTTTTAGATGAGCCTACCTCCGCATTAGACGTCTCCATCCAAAAACAGGTATTGGCTTTGCTTTCAGATTTGCAGAAGAAATACAACCTTGCCTATTTAATGATTAGTCATGATTTAGCGGTGATTCGGGCAATGTCCCACGAAATCATGGTGCTCAAGGAGGGTAGGGTAGTGGAGTTTGGGGATACCGAAACGCTGATAAAACATCCCCGGCAAATCTATACAAAAGAGCTGTTTGCAGCCGCTGAACTGAGCTAAATGCCTATTACAGTGCGGTCTATATTGGTGCGTTGCAAACTGTTTTATTGAAATAAATCATTAAAAACAATAACTTAGCCTAAGGGCTAGTATTTGGTTAATTCCCTATTCTTTGTTAAACTAAATTAATGTCATTTCAAAAAGACTTATTAATACGCCTTCCTCAGCGGGTAGCTTTGGCTTGTGCTGCTGCATTGCTTTTCTCCGTTAATCCGGTATTGGCGGCAGACCCTGTGCCTGAGTCTTCTAAGGATGCTTCTGCCGAAGCGCCTAAAGAGACTATGTTTCAGGCCGGTAAATCGTATTTTTTCCGTGTTTCTGATCGCTTGGCCGACTCGGTCACAGTTAAATCTGACGAGTTGATTAATCGTGCGATGGAAGTCATTGGAGTCCGATATCGCTGGGATGCGGAGTTACCTCAGTCAGGTTTAGATGGCAGTAGCTTTGTCGGCTATGTCTTCAAGGATAAATTGGGTTTTTTATTGCCACGCAAGTCCACGCAAATGAGTCGGGTAGGAAAACCTGTCAATCGTGATGAGTTGCAGCCTGGTGATTTAGTGTTTTTCAATACGATGCGCCTCACGTTTTCTCATGTCGGCATTTATGTTGGTGACAATAAATTCATTCATTCCCCATCCAAAGGCACCAACGTTCGTGTTGATGATCTGGGTAGCCTGTACTGGGATAAGCGTTTTGATGGTGCCCGCCGTCTCGATGGCAGCGACAACCTTGGTGATGCTGAGCGTCAAGAGTTACTTAACGAAGTCAATAAGCTCAAGCGTAAATCACGTAGCCTTTAGTTTTGCGAGAGGCCAGCTTTGCTTGAAGTGACTTTGGCAGATCACTTATCCTTTTGGACTTTTTCAGCTCGCTGGCAGTCCATTCAAAGTTTTTATCCTCAACCTTAGATTTGCTGTTCATATTCCTTTACCTCCCGTTTATTTGCTTAGGCTTTAAGCTTCTCTTTAATTAGCGCCATTTGTTCTTGCGCTGCTACTTCCCCTGCCAGTATTGCCGCGTTTCTGGATTTGAAATCTCCGCTACTCATTTGCAATAGATGGGGCGTGATGACGATATCCGCACTCTTTAATTCATATTGATTAATGCTTCTTTGCATGATGGAGATCGTTTGTTGCAGTACGCCAAAAGTACCACTGGCATCTTGATGCACGGGCTCAGAAGAAATATTGACTGCAATCACCAGCGTAGCGCCCATTTGCCTTGCGTAACTTACTGGGACTGGTGCCACCAAACCACCATCGACATATTCTTTCCCGCTAATTAAGGCTGGCTGAAATACCCCTGGCACACTACAAGAGGCCCGCACAGCTAAGCCAGTATTGCCAGTTCTAAACAGTACACCTTTGCCAGACTGCAGTTCTGTTGCCACAATGCCCAGCGGTATACGCATTTGCTCAATGGTCTTATTTTGAACTTCCCGATTCACCATGGCTTGAAGGGCATCACCTTTAATCAGGCCACCAAAACGTCCAGCAAATGGCAGCCCCCAGTCTGCGATCGTGGCTTCATCCAAATTCAAGGCAAGTCGATTGAGATCATTTCCGCTGGCGCCTGAAGCCAATAAAGCGGCAATAACGCTCCCAGCGCTACTCCCAACGACGATATCGGGTCGAATACCTTGGGCTTCTAGGGCCTTAATGACTCCTACGTGAGCAAACCCCCGTGCTGCGCCAGCGCCCAAGACGAGGCCCACAATCGGCTTTTTAGTGCTTAATAAACTGCATCCGCTCAGACTCATACCACTTGCTAACGCCCCTAATCCGAGGCCTAAGCTCAAAAAACGACGTCGTTGATGGGGCTTGAGAGCTAAAAGAGGGGTTTGGTTAGTAATTTCATGCATATGGCTATTGTATTGAGGCTACCCTATAATGGCAGCACGGTGAACGAAAAGAACTTCGTTGCATTGCGGGTAAAAGAGATTCATTGCCTGTAGTAGCTATAGAACACCTCAAACCCATTATTGAAATACCTTTTTTAAAGTCGCATCAGGAAACTGCCTGATAGCCCAAATTTTATGGACGATCACAACAAGCGCGTTATTGAAACAGCCCTCCTGTGCGCGCAGGAACCACTCAGCGTTGCTGACCTCTCTCGCTTGTTTATTGAGGATGTCACCACGGCAGAGATTGATGATGCCTTGTTGGATATTCAAAAGGCATGGGACGACAAAGGTATGGAACTTTTGCACATTGCTACAGGCTGGCGTTTTCAGAGCCGCCTGTCGATGCGCGAATACCTTGACCGCCTCACACCTGAGAAACCGCCCAAGTATTCACGGGCAGTGATGGAGACCTTGGCGATTATTGCTTATCGTCAACCAGTCACTCGTGGTGAGATTGAAGAGATTCGCGGCGTGACAGTGAGCACTAATGTCATGAAGCAGTTAGAGGATCGCGGCTGGGTGGAAGTCATTGGCCATAAAGAGACGATAGGTCGTCCTGGTTTATATGCCACTACTAAGCAGTTTTTAGATGATTTAAGTTTGACGAATTTACAAAGCTTGCCAATCTTAGAGGATGCTGCACCGATGGCTGCTGCTGAGCAATTAGGGCAAGCGGTAATGGAGTTTGATCCTACCGCTACCGTCGAGATGGTTGTTGAGCTCGATGAAAACGGCCAAGAGATTATTCAAATAGATTTTGATGAAACCATAGAAGAAGCAACAATAGAAATAACGGCAGCAGTAGAAGAAGTTACCCCAAAGTCTGAAGACAAACCAGACGAACAAAAATAATAATTAATGACAAGCTCTAACGAAAACGATTCATCCCCGGTAGTGAATTCATCGGCAACCCCCTCAAATTCTGAGTCCCCATCATCTTCTGCAGATGGTGCAAAGACGGAAGTTCGTGAGGGTGGCGAACGTCGTCCACGCCGCACAGGTACTGGAAAGCACCCTTTTAATAAGAAGCGCCCCTTCAATAAAGACCGGCCTCGCAGAGAAGGTGGCGAAGCACCAAGGGGACCGCGTGAAGGTGGAAATCCCACAGGCAATCACTCTTCCAAGTTAGCACCCAATCCTGCAGAGAGCGAGGCTTTATTTGCTTCTGTAGTCTCTGGTGAATTCGATGCTGCATTGGATGCACCCGAGGTGGAAGAGGTAAAAAATCCAGATGGCTTTAATGAGAATGAGATTTCTCATCAGACTGGCGCAGAACGTCGCGCTCAACGAGTGCGTCATGATGAAGATGCAGATGTGCCGAGCGAAGATGAGATGAGTAGTTTGCAGTTTGCCAATGTAGATGATTTACCAATGAGTTTGCGTGATGAAGTCTGGTCTGACTTAGATGGTTTGGATGATGACGCAGACGATGAAGATACCGTCAAGCTTCACAAAGTATTAGCAGATGTAGGTATGGGTTCGCGTCGCGATATGGAAGACCTTATTATTCAAGGTCGCGTATCTGTTAATAGCTTGCCTGCCCATATTGGCCAACGCATTGGGCCAACCGATCAAGTTCGAATTAATGGTAAGCCAGTGCATCGGAAGATTGCCTCTAAGCCACCACGCGTCATCATGTATCACAAGCCTTCAGGGGAAATTGTGAGTCAATCAGACCCTGAAGGTCGCCCAACGGTATTTGATCGCCTGCCTAAAGCACGTCAAGGTCGCTGGATCGCCGTCGGTCGTTTGGACTTTAATACCGAAGGTTTATTGTTGTTTACTACTTCCGGAGAATTGGCTAATCGCTTAATGCATCCCCGCTATGGTGTCGAACGCGAATACGCTGTTCGTATCTTGGGTGAGTTAGGCCAAGATTCAATGGCCCAATTGAAGAAGGGTATTGAGCTCGATGATGGTGAAGCGAAGTTTTTGCGCCTCACTATGGGCGGTGGCGAAGGTGCGAACCGCTGGTATCACGTAGCCCTTAGCGAAGGCCGTAACCGTGAAGTGCGCCGCATGTTTGAAGCAGTAGGTCATACCGTTTCCCGTTTATTGCGCACACGCTATGGCATGTTCTTATTGCCCCCACGTTTAAGGCGTGGCAAGTGGGAAGAGGTTTCTCCTGAAGGTGTTGCAAGCTTAATGCGCTCTGCCGGCTTAAAAGTGCCCCAAGCTCAAGATAAGGGCCGTAGTCAAGGCGCTCATTCGAATGGTCGCGAACGTCAGAGTGGTTCCGGGGAAGATTCCCAGCCAGACCCAATGCAGACTTCAGTATCTTATTGGGGCTCCCGCGATGCTTTAACAATGGCTAGCGGTCATCGTGAGTTAACCCATCAAGGTAGGGGTGGTAAACCTGCTGGTGGTGGCGCAACTGAAGGACGCGGTCCATTCCGGGGCCGTACGAATGCCGGCAGACCAGGGCAGGGATCTGGGCAAGGCGGTCAAGGAGGCCAGGGAGCTCAAGGTCAAAATCGCAATAAAGGGAAGAAAGTCCATCACGGTCAATCCGCTTTTGTGACGGCTAGCCCCCAGAGTCCGGGTAATGGACCTAAACGGAGCGCACCAAAAGGGCGAAAACCCTTTAATAAAGGACCTAGAAAGCCAAGAAATCCAGGCGAAAGCTTCTGATTTCTATTGGTTTTCCCTTAAATCAGCTATAATTTTGGTCTTGCAGCTATTTGCTGTTGTTTTTGGTTATTCCCGACTGATGTTGCGATCAACGTAAGTCGGCCTGTTCTGAATTTCGAGAATATGGGCTTCAAAGCCCATTTTTTTTTGCCATTTTGGTATGAAGGGAAGTCGTGAAAGATCAGCGGATTATTTCTGCAGAGCTGGAAAACTTAGGTTACACGCTAGTCGATATCGAGCGTGAAGCTGGAGGATTGCTGCGCGTCACGATTGAAAACCCAGATTACGAACGCTTGATTTCTGTTTTGGATTGCGAGAAGGTAAGTCATCAGTTGAGTTACACCTTGCCAGTAGAAAACATCCCTTACGAGCGTTTAGAGATTTCTTCTCCAGGATTGGA
>CAIKGX010000009.1 GCA_903827075.1 uncultured beta proteobacterium
CGCCAGCCTTATTGCCCTAAGAAATGCTTGGCATAGCGTGGGTTGATCTCAGATAAACGCAACATGGTTAATACGTCAGCGGTGTTGAAATCTGGATCCCATGCTGGTGCGCTGCAAATCTTGGCACCAATCTTCAAATAGCCCTTAATCAATGGAGGAGGCTCTACTTCTAAGCCACCATTTAAGCGATCAAGCGGTAATGGCAAGCGGGGAAATGCATGACTCTCGACTGGCGCCATTTGATCGTTGGTAAGGGAGTTATAGAGGCTAGCAGCAAAGTGGCCACCGTCAGCCATTGGAATGCTGGCGCAACCAAGCATGATTTCATAGCCATGCTTTTGCATGTATTGTGCAAGGCCGCTCCACAAAGCCATGATCACAGCACCAGAACGATAGTCGGCATGAACGCAAGATCTGCCAAGTTCAACCATCTTCGGACGCAGGTGATTTAAGCGAGAAAGATCAAACTCTGAATCAGAGTAGAGGCGACCAATTTCTGCTGCTTTGTGTGGGGGAAGTACGCGGTAAGTACCAACTACTTTCAAGGATTCTTGATCACGAATCAACAAATGATCGCAATACGCATCGAATTCATCCACATCTAAACCTTCCGCATTGGCAGGAAGGTGTGCTCCCATTTCATCAGCGAACACTTTGTAACGTAAACGTTGCGCTTCTTTTACTTCATCAGCATTGCTTGCCCATGTAATGGTGAAAGCCGCTTTCTTAATTTTGCTAATTTGCTTTTCAACAACAAGCGCTTCTTGTGTATTGATATCAGCACGTGTCTTGGTTGCAAACTTCTTGCCAAACAGTTTTTTCGCTAATTTCTTGGTAAATAATTTTTTTAAAGGGTTGATTTTCTTCCGCTTTGGCTTGCCTTCAAACCGGGAATTAAAAATATCAAATGCAGCGAGTGGGTTTGGAATGTCTGACATAGATATCCTTGTTTTATATGGCTTTATCTTAAAATTCTTGTGTTACGAATTCATGACAAGTGGGGTGCAAATCGTCACCCATAACACTGCAGCTACCAAAAGCGCCAACATTACTGCGGCAGAGCCAAAATCCTTAGCTCTTTTAGATAAATCGTGGTGATCAAAGGAAATTCGGTCAATAGCTGCCTCTACGCTGGAATTGAGTAATTCCACTACCAGAACCATGATTAAAGAGGTGATTAATATGGCTTTGTGCAATGAGGGGATAGGTAGAAAAAGCGCTATAGGGGTCAAAATGGCTAATAGCGTTAATTCTTGTCTAAAAGCGCTTTCCTCCTGATAGGCATAAACCATCCCACACCAAGAGTTCTTGGCTGCATGCCAGGCCCTAGTGAGCCCCCGATTGCCTTTATGGGGGTTTTGATTGATGTTGTAGGGAGAAGTCAAAATACCGCCTTATGCCAAAGCAGTGACATGTACTTCTGGGGATGGCACTGGCTTTAAATGGTTGGCAAATTGTTCTGATGCTGCTCTCCAGGAGAATTTCTCAGCATGAGCACGAGCTACCTCACGAGGAATCTTTAAAGCCTGTAGGCAGGCCTCACGTAAGTCCTCATTCATGGCGCCAGCAGGAGAGTTACCTAAAACGTCAATAGGACCAGTGACTGGGTAAGCGGCTACTGGAGTACCGCAGGCCATAGCTTCCAATAAAACCAGTCCAAAGGTATCTGTCTTGCTGGGAAACACAAAGACATCAGCGGCGGCATAGACCTTAGCTAGCTCCTGTTGTTGCAGAACACCTAAATAATTAATATTGGGATATTTTTCTTTAATGCCAGCCATTGCTGGACCATCACCAACCACCCATTTAGATCCCGGCAGATCAATTTCTAAAAAGGCATTGATATTCTTTTCAATTGCCACACGACCAACATACAAAAAGATTGGGTGGGCCGTATTGAGAGTCTTGGATTCTTGCATCTTGAAAATATCTAAATCGACACCACGCGACCAAAGTACAACATTATTCAATCCATAAGCCTCTAAGTCATTTTTCACAACAATAGTGGGCGCCATTACCGCCATGGAAGGCCCATGGAACCAGCGTAAGAAGGTATAAGTCCATGACAAAGGAATGCCAACACGCGCTTTGACATATTCCGGAAAGCGGGTGTGATAAGCGGTAGAAAAGGGTAATTTATTTTTAACTGCATAAGCACGAGCAGAAAGACCCAAAGGACCCTCGGTGGCGATATGCATCGCATCAGGTGCAAATGCTTTTATTTTCTTAGCCACCAATTTGCCTGGCAGTATCGAAAGTGAGATATCGGGGTAAGTAGGGCAGGGAATAGTAGTGAAATCATTCGGAGTAATCATTTCTACTTCATGACCCATCGCAATAAGTTCAGCACGTGTTTGCTTGAGTGTTCTGACGACGCCATTGACTTGTGGATCCCATGCATCGGTGATGATCATAATTTTCATAAGGCAGCCTCTTTAATGAGAACTTCGACAGCAGGTTGGAGAGTAATTTCGGGTACTACAACTGGATCGCCTTTAATGTGAGTCCAGTAAATAATTTTGAGTTCGCCCTCAGTCGTTTCAACTAAGGCGGAAAGACTTTCAACCCAATCGCCATCATTGCAGTAGAGCAGGCCATCGATTTCTCGGATTTCTGCTTTATGGATATGACCGCAGACCACACCGTCACAGTTTCGTAAGCGAGCCTCTCTGGCCATAATGTGTTCAAAGTCAGCGATATAACTCACTGCATTTTTAACCTGATGCTTGAGGTACTGTGAGAGGGACCAGTATTGCAGGCCCATCCTGACCCTGATCATATTGAAGTAGCGGTTGATATACAGAATGAAGCTATAAAGTGAATCGCCTACATAGGCGAGCCACTTGGCGTATTGCATCACACCATCAAATAAGTCGCCGTGGGTAACCCAAAGCTTTCGACCATCTAAAGTGGTGTGAATCACCTCTTCTACAACTTTAACGTCACCAAAAGACATGCCAAAAAATTGCCTAGCACTTTCATCATGGTTGCCGGGGACATAAATGACTTCCGCCCCCTTACGCGCTTTACGTAAGAGTTTTTGTACGACGTCATTGTGTGCTTGAGGCCAGTAAAAAGATTGCTTGAGCCGCCAGCCATCGATAATGTCGCCAACAAGATAAAAGGTGTCAGCTTCATTGTGTTTTAAAAAATCGAGGAGGTAGTTTGCCTGACACCCTGATGTTCCTAGGTGTACGTCTGAAATCCAGATAGCTCTGTAATGCATCATGAGAAGTCATTAGGCCGATGAATCATGTAATCCTCATGACACTTTTAAGACATTTTTGTGACTTGATTTATATTATGGTTTGCCTATGTCCATTCAAGCACCCACTTCAGAAGCTGTTACCCCAAAGATTCTTCGGCTGTATCTATGGCTGAAAATTGGCATCCATGTCATTTGTGGTGCATGTACCTTGTCCTTTGTATTTCCATTTTTGGATAGAAAAAGCAAAGATCGGAAAACTCAAGACTGGGCTAAACGTTTACTCAAGATCTTTGGTTTGCGAGTGGTGGTTCAAAACCCCGAGATTCTGCCAAAAACTACTTACTTATTAGCCTCAAACCACATCTCGTGGATTGATATTCATGTGATCAATTCTTTTAGACCTATTCGATTTGTTGCTAAATCCGAAGTCGCAAGCTGGCCGATCTTTGGTTGGATGGCAAAGCACTTGGGCACCGTATTTATTCGTCGCGATAGTTCGCGCCATGCAAGGCAGGTAGTTGGACAAATGGCCGAGGTACTTCAAACGGAATGTATTTGTATTTTTCCAGAGGGAACCTCTACTGCTGGTGAGATAGTGTTGCCCTTTAGGCCCAATCTTTTTGAATCGGCTGTCGTCTCCAATACCCCGGTTTACTCGCTAGCGATTCGCTATGTTTCTAATAGAACGGGTCTTAAAACAGATATCCCTGCATTTATTGGGGATATGGGGCTGCTGGAGTCGATGTCTCGTATTCTTAAAAACCGCAATTTGACAGCGCAACTACGCTTCATTGCCCCGCCTCAAGGGATTCCCGATCAGAAAATGGATCGTAAGCAGTTGGCGCTGTATAGCCAAGAGGCAATTGCTGGCGCTATTGAAGCCTGAATGTAACAATAGTGACATATCCTTCAGATACAAATAGAGCAACGCATTAAGGAATGAAATGACCTCAAAACACAAAGAAATGGCCGAGTGGTATCAACGTGCTCAAGAAGAAATCTTGGACAGCATGGATGAAGAGCTTGAAATGGAGCTAGATGATGATCGCTTATCTCCAGACGGAGGTAGCGGTTCTATCATCCCTCGCCAGGTTTATTTCAAAGAGTTATTTCGCCTTCAAGGTGAATTAGTCAAGCTTCAAGATTGGGTGGTAGAAAATAAACTCAAAGTAGCGGTTTTATTTGAAGGTCGTGACTCAGCAGGTAAGGGTGGTGCCATCAAACGGATTACTCAGCGCTTAAATCCCCGGGTATGTAAGGTGGTTGCTTTGACAGCTCCGAGTGAACGCGAGAAGACGCAGTGGTATTTTCAACGCTATATTTCTAATCTGCCTGCGGGCGGTGAGATTGTGCTCTTTGACCGAAGCTGGTACAACCGCGCTGGCGTAGAAAAAGTCATGGGTTTTTGTACCGATGCTGAATACGAAGAGTTTTTACGCACAGTGCCAGAGTTTGAGCGGATGATTATTCGATCCGGCATTATTCTCATTAAGTACTGGTTCTCCATCTCAGATGATGAGCAATACAACCGTTTCATGATGCGCATTCATGATCCGCTAAAACAGTGGAAATTAAGCCCAATGGACTTAGATGCCCGTCGCCACTGGGAAGCCTATACCAAGGCAAAAGAGACCATGCTTGAGCGTACGAATATCCCTGAGGCCCCATGGTGGGTCGTAGCTGCAAATGATAAGAAAAAAGCCCGCCTGAACTGCATTAGCCATTTATTAAATCAAATTCCCTACAAGGAAATTGATCATCCGGAAATTAACCTGCCTGCACGGGTTCACAATCCCGACTATCTCAGAGGCCCTGTACCTCTAGATATGTACGTCCCAGAAATTTACTAGGAATTTAAAGACGGTGTTAATCTCTCAATAATATTGAGGGGGGATTAACTTCGTGAAGTTAAAAAATGGCATTACTAACCGGGAATTTAAGCTACTCATCAAACCTCAGGGTTTAGAGCGATTGAGCAGGGTTACTGCTTTAAGTGAGAAAATAGTTCAATTCTGTCATCAGAATAAGGTGGGGTTTTTCCACAGCGATAATGCGACTACCGGTTTGCGCAATATCTATTTTTATGACACACCCGGCGAAGACTTTCGCCACAACAATATCATCTTACGAATTCGCGAATCCCGTCAAAATATTTGGGTAGATGATTGGTGTGAGGTGACCTTAAAATGCCGTGCATATGCATTGGATGTGGCGGAGAAATTTAATCCCATTCCTAAGAAAAGCATTAAATCGAGATTGCGTCTTAAAGAAGAAGTTTTACGCGGAGATGCTGTTGGGTCTAAAAGATCCCTGTACTCCAACAATGCTATTTTAGATGCTATACCACTGAATAATATTTTTGATCGATCTTTTAGTAGCGTCTCTAAATTTTTCCCAGGACTGAGCAGTCTCGCAATTGATAAAAAAACACCGCTTCGTATAGTTGGAGGCAGTACCAATAAGATATTGGAGGTGAGCATGCACCTGGGTAATTTGGTGTTTGGTGATGGAGTCCAGGCCCATTGCGATATTGCAATCTGGCTCAGGAGCATTGGCGATCCTATCGTTGGTGAGCTCTCCTTTTCATACCCCATCGATGATGAGAATAGATTGCAAGAAAAGGCTCATAAGCGGGCAGATCAATTTTTCACAAAACTTCAAGTAGATCTAGCCGATTGGTTAGAAATTGGGACCACTAAAACCGCTTTGGTTTATGGAAAGCCTGAATGAGTATTGCGCCAATAGATCAGTCTACTGATTTATCAACCCAAGGAAACATACCTACGCTGCATGATCTATTCATACAGTTTTTAATTATTGGCGCTGTCAGTTTTGGTGGTGGAATTATTGCTTATGAACGTATTTTGCTGGTGGATAAGCGCAAGTGGCTATCACCCGACGAATTTATGGCTTACCTAGCAATTAGCCAGACAATGCCCGGATTAAACTCCGTCAATCTCGCTGTCATTACTGGGGATCATTTACGTGGCGTACATGGATCCGTAGTAGCAGCCCTTGGTTTAATTTTGCCAGGCTCACTCATTGTTCTGTTGATGGGGATTTTATATAGCAATAATTCAGATCATCCTCTGGCAAATCTGATCTTGGCTGGTATTGCGGCTGGCGCAACGGGTTTACTAGCTGCAATTACCTATCGTTTGGGGGGTAGCAGCTGGCGCCAAATTAAACCACTGTTGCTCATTATTGCTACATTTTTATTAATGAGTGTAGCTAAGCTTGCCTTGCCGCTAGTA
>CAIKGX010000010.1 GCA_903827075.1 uncultured beta proteobacterium
GGAACATTCGACGTGTCCATTATTGAGATCGCTAACGTCGATGGTGAGAAGCAGTTTGAAGTGCTCTCTACCAACGGCGATACCTTCTTGGGCGGTGAAGATTTTGACCAACGCATCATTGACTGGATCATTACTGAGTTCAAAAAAGAACAAGGCGTTGATTTGAGCAAAGATGTATTGGCATTGCAACGCTTAAAAGATGCTGCTGAAAAAGCCAAGATCGAATTGTCATCTGCACAACAAACAGAAATTAACTTGCCATACGTGACAGCTGATGCCAGCGGTCCTAAGCATTTGAATTTGAAGCTAACCCGCGCTAAGTTGGAGTCTTTAGTAGAAGAGTTAGTGAACCGTACTGCCGGTCCTTGCTTAACTGCAATTAAAGATGCTGGAGTGAACGTAGCTGATATCGACGATGTGATTTTAGTGGGCGGTCAAACTCGTATGCCTGCAGTACAAGACAAGGTAAAAGAGATTTTTGGTAAAGAGCCACGCAAAGACGTTAACCCAGATGAAGCCGTTGCTGTTGGCGCCGCGATTCAGGGTTCTGTATTGTCTGGTGATCGTAAAGACGTTTTACTCTTGGATGTAACGCCATTGTCATTGGGCATCGAAACCTTGGGCGGCGTAATGACTAAGATGATTGTAAAGAACACGACGATTCCTACTAAGCATTCACAGGTGTATTCCACAGCGGAAGATAACCAGCCAGCTGTAACGATCAAGTGTTTCCAAGGTGAACGTGAGATGGCTGCCGCAAACAAACTGCTGGGTGAATTTAACTTAGAGGGTATTCCTCCTGCACAACGTGGTATGCCACAAATTGAAGTGACCTTTGATATTGATGCCAATGGTATTTTGCATGTCACCGCAAAAGACAAGGCCTCTGGCAAAGAAAACAAGATTACCATCAAAGCGAACTCTGGCCTGACTGAAGAAGAAATCTTACGTATGGTGAAAGATGCTGAAGCGAATGCTGATGAAGATAAAAAAGCATTGGAGTTAGTCACTGCACGCAACACTGCCGATGCTTTAGCGCACTCTACTAAGAAGGCTTTGGAGGAGCACGGCGCTGCTTTAGAGGCATCTGAAAAAGAAGCAATTGAAGCTGCCTTAAAAGAGCTTGATGAGGCAATTAAGGGTAACGATAAAACCATCATTGAAGCGAAGACCGAAGCATTGGGCAAAGCAAGTCAGAAGTTAGGCGAAAAAGCCATGGCAGCTGAGCAGGCTAAAGCGGGTGGCGCAGCTCCAGGAGCTGCTCCTGGGGGTGCTCAAGCAGCCGCTCCTGACGCTGATGTGGTTGATGCTGATTTCAAAGAGGTTGATGACAAGAAGTAATTTTCAATCCATTTAACGTAGTTTTGATGTAATTCAATAACAAGTCGGCCTCGTGCCGACTTGTGCCATTCAGGTTGTTGAGAGGAATTGTTGTGCCTAAAAGTAAACGCGATTATTACGAAGTGCTCGGTCTTGCAAAGGGCGCTAGCGATGCAGAGCTAAAAGCAGCTTACCGTAAGTTAGCAATGAAGCACCACCCCGATCGCAACCCCGATAGTAAAGATGCGGGAGCGCAATTTAAAGAAGTAAAAGAGGCTTACGAAACGCTGACCGATCCAAATAAGCGCGCTGCTTATGATCAGTATGGTCATGCTGGTGTTGATCCCTCAATGGGTGGTTTTAGTGGTGGTGGCTTCGGCGGAAGCGGCGGTTTTGCGGATGCTTTTGGCGACATCTTCGGAGACATTTTTGGGCAAAGTGGCGGACGTCATGCTGGCCCTCAAGTCTATAAGGGTGCTGACTTGCGTTACAACATGGACATCACTCTTGAGCAAGCAGCCGAGGGTTACACCACTCAGATTCGGGTGCCTAGTTGGAGTAGCTGCAAACCATGTCATGGCACGGGCGCCGAGCCTGGTAGCAAAGCGGAAAGATGCACCACTTGTGATGGTCATGGCCAAGTAAGAGTTCAACAAGGCTTTTTCTCTATGCAACAAACTTGCCCTAAGTGCCGTGGTACTGGCGAGTACATTCCCAAACCATGCAAGACCTGTCATGGCAGTGGGAAACATAAAGAACAAAAAACATTAGAGATCAAAATCCCCGCAGGGATTGATGATGGTATGCGCGTGCGCTCAGTGGGTAATGGTGAGCCCGGTATCAATGGTGGTCCGTCCGGTGATCTCTATGTCGAGGTCAGAGTCAAGCCTCATAAAGTGTTTGAGCGGGATGGCAGTGATCTGCATGTGCAGATGCCCATTTCTTTTGCAACGGCAACCATTGGTGGCGACATTGAAGTGCCAACTCTTTCTGGGCGCGTAGAATTTCCGATTCCAGAAGGCACTCAGACGGGTAAGACATTCCGCCTACGCAATAAGGGTATAAAAGGTCTTCGTTCAGCTATTGTTGGTGATCTTTTTGTGCACGTGATGGTTGAGACACCGGTGAAGTTAACCGAGGAACAGAAAAAGATGCTCCAAAAGTTTGATGATAGTTTGAAAACTGGCGGAGATAAACACAACCCACAGCAAAAGGGTTGGTTTGAGGGTGTAAAGAGTTTCTTTAGCTAATGATGGGTATTTGCTGGTGAGTTTGAAACTCTAGCCAGCAAATGCATGCTCTAAATCTGGAAATTTTCCGGATTTAACTTCTCGTACGTAAGCTTTAATTGCAGCCTCAATAGAAGTGTGACCATCCATAAAGTTTTTAACAAATTTGGGTGGTTTCCCTGGGCTAATGCCCAGCATATCTTGTAGTACCAATACCTGCCCTGAACAATCGGGACCCGCGCCAATGCCAATGGTAGGAATATGGAGCTCAGCTGTAATTTTTTCACCCAGTGTTGAAGGAATTGCTTCAAGCACTACCATCTGCGCCCCCGCAGCCTGACAAGCTAATGCTTGTTCAAGCATGATGGTGGCTGCATCCTTTGATCTACCTTGTACCTTATAGCCCCCTAGGAGGTGAACAGATTGCGGTAATAAGCCCAAGTGAGCACAGACGGGTACGCTGCGTTCGACCAAATAGCGAATGATTTCAACTTGCCACTCGCCACCACCTTCAAGCTTCACCATATCCGCGCCGGCACGCATTAGTTCCGCTGCTGAATCTAATGCTTGCGCAGGGTCGCCATAGCTGGCAAATGGCAGGTCGGCAAGCAAAAATGCCTGGGTATTGGCGCGTGCGACACATGCCGTGTGATAGGCCATTTGTTCAATAGTTACGGGAGTAGTGCTGTTAAAGCCCTGAATCACGTTGCCCAAGGAGTCGCCAACGAGAATGGTTTCGACCCCGCAGCGATTTAACAGTGACGCCATAGTGGAGTCGTACGCTGTGAGCATGGTAATTTTTTCACTCTCAGCATGCATTGAGAGGAGCTTAGTAATAGTGATTGGCTTTTCGCCTTGCAGGTAACCCATGGCGAGAGTTTAATGAATTAATGCGTTGATTGGCTATAAATGTCTTTTTGCCCACAGCTACAGTTGCGGCAGGGGAGTTTTTCAATACGTTGGTGGGCTACTTTTGGCAAGTAAGTCTTGAGTTCGCCAAAGTTGGGTAAAAAGAAATCTGGGGCAATTTCTAGGAGCGGAAGCAGGACAAAAGAGCGTTCAATGATCCGAGGGTGTGGGAGGGTTAATTCAGAATCCTCTTGGGATATACCCTCAAAAGAGAGAATATCCAGATCTAATGTGCGGGGAGCGTTGGCATAGGGCCGTTCGCGGCCAAATTCTTGTTCAACTGCTTGGCAAACATGCAAAAGGCCATAGGGACTGAGCTGAGTCTCTATTTCAATCACCGCATTGATATAGTCGCCACCAAGAGCTTCTACGGGTGCACTCTGATAAAAGCAGCTCTTAGTCAGGATTTGCAATTCGCAACGTAGCGCTAAGCAAACAATCGCATCAGTGATGAGTTGTCGCGTATCGCCAATGTTGCCGCCAAATCCAATAAAAGCTCGAGCCATGCTCTTTCCAAGCTAGGAAGAAAAAAGATATAAAACTACTTTACTGAAATTTCAGTAAGTTTGCTTAGTCTGTTGCATCTGCTGTGGGCGCAGTTGGTTTGGCTTTTCTACGACGACGCCTTTTGGTAGGCGAACCGGTATTACTGGTGTCGTTTTTGGCTAAAGCCATTAAAGATTCTTGGCCAACAGGATCTGCTGCAATAAAGCTAGTCCACCATTCTCCTAGATCAGTGCTTTGCTCTCCAGTAGCGCAACGCAAAAGCATGAAGTCATAACCAGCTCTAAAGCGTGGGGATTCAATGAGTCGGAATGGATAGCGTCCAACCCGTCTTTCAAATCGGGGTTGCATGGACCAGATCTCCCGCATGTCACTCTCAAAGCGACGCTGAATGACCATACCATTACTTTGGGTCGCAATCGTCTCATCCATAGCATCGTGTAGCGCTGGGATATTGGCCATGCCATTGGCAATGTTTCTTTTCCAATTGCGCAATAGGTCTGGCCACAATAAGGTAGCAAACAAGAAGCCTGCAGAGACACTTTTTCCAGATTGAATCCGTTGGTCGGTATTCTCTAATGCAATACGCACAAACTCATTTGCTTTTGTAGATTCAGGATCCCCATCTAAGATGTGATCTAACAAAGGGAGCAAGCCATGATGTAAGCCTGCATCACGTAGACCTTGAATGGCGGCCCATGAGTATCCTGACATTAAGAGCTTAAGGATTTCATCAAAGAGACGTGCGGATGGAACATCATGAATCAGTTTGCCTAATGTAGCGATAGGCGCGTGTGTCGCAGCATCTAAAGTAAATCCAGTCTTGGCGGCAAAGCGAATGGCGCGCAACATGCGTATTGGGTCTTCGCGATAGCGCTTTGCAGGATCCCCAATCATTCTCAATACTTTCTTTTGCATGTCGGCCATGCCGCCGTGATAGTCGAGAACGGTTTCGGATGAGGGGTCGTAATACATAGCATTAATACTAAAATCCCGACGTGCCGCATCTTCATGTTGGCTACCCCAAACGTTGTCCCTGAGAATGCGGCCATTTTCTGCTACATGTTCTCCCGCGTTCTCCAGTAAGGCTCTAAAGGTAGAAACCTCAATAATTTCAGGGGAGCCTTTACCAAAAAAGGTAACGTGCACAATCTGAAAGCGACGACCGATCAGGCGGGCCTTGCGAAAGAGTTTTTGTACTTGTTCGGGGGTGGCATTCGTTGCGACATCAAAATCTTTAGGGCCTATTCCGAGAGCTAAATCGCGGACCGCACCACCAACAATGAAGGCTTCATAGCCTGCTTGCTGCAAGGTATGGGTTACCTTAACGGCATTCTTAGAAAGCAGGTGTGGATCAATGCGATGGGCTTTTTTGGGGATGCGCTTAGGCGCACCCGAGTTATTGGCTAGGGTATGACGCACCATGGGGTCACGACGCAAAATACGCTTGATAAATTTAGTAATCATGCAAACAATTCAAGTATGGGCCAGTGACGTTTTGTGGCTTCAGCGCGCAATCGTGCATCTGGATTAGTGGCAATAGGATGACTCACTTTTTCTAAAAGCGGTAAGTCATTCATTGAATCAGAATAAAAATAACTGCGGGGCAATTTGTCTAGTGCGAGGTTTTGGCTGCTAAGCCAATCATGCACTTTCTGTATTTTGCCTTCACGAAAATTGGGTATGCCCTTCACTTCGCCAGTGAAGTTGGCAAAAGGCTTATCACCTTGTGTAGCTGGTTCAGTTGCAATGAGATGCTCAATCCCAAAGCTCTCAACGATAGGGCGGGTAACGAAACTATTAGTAGCCGTCACAACACAGCATAGATCGCCCGCATCTTGATGGCGTTTTACTAAGTCGACCGCTTGTTGACGCAGTTGCCCTGTAATGACTTCATTCATAAAAGCGTCATGCCACTCCTTGAGTTGTTCCCGAGAATGCTCTGATAAAGGTTTTAAAGCAAAGCGCAGAAATTCATCAATATTGAGCTTGCCGTCTTTGTAATCTTGGTAAAAGCGCTCATTTTGCTCAGCATAAAATTGACTATCAACCACACCAATGCGAGCCAAGAATTGCCCCCATTCGTAATCGCTATCGCAGGGTAAGAGGGTGTGATCTAAGTCGAAAAGTGCTATCTGAGTCATTAAGTAATTTATTTGGGTTGCAAGAGTTCTCGCACGAGCGGTAAAGTCACAGCCCTTTTTGTTTCTAGTGAATAGGCATCTAAAGCGTCGATTAAGGCCATTAAGCTAGGCATATCTCGATAAAAGCGGTTTAGTAGCCAGGGTAATACATCTGGAGACAATACTAAGCCGCGTGCAGTAGCTGCCTGCTGCAAAGCTTGTATTTTCTCATCATCCTCTAAAAGATGGGTTTGAAAGACCAGCCCCCACCCAAGGCGGGTTCGAAGATCTTCTCTTAATTGTAATGAGCTGGGGGCTGCATTACCTGCCATAAAGATATGAATGGCCTTGCTGGCCTGGATTTCATTCAGGATTCTGAATAAGGAGGCAACCTGTCGCTCGTCCAGGCGATCCACATCATCTACGGTAATCACTGAGGGCGTGCTACTGGTACCCAGTTCACCCATTTTTTCTTCTAGTCGAACCCAGGAAATGGGTTCATGGGGCGTTAAGGGAAAATATTCTAGACCGAGCTCTTGCGCAGCATTGCTCAATGCACTGAGTAAATGGGATCGGCCGGAACCCTCTGGGCCCCACCAATAAATCCAGCGTTCATTTAAAGGATTGGCTTGCAAATTGGAATCTACATTTGTTTCCCATCCCATCACCAAATCCTGCAACGCTGAATACAGGGCAAGATCTTTGCCTGGCAAAAAGTTGTCTAAGCTTGCTTTGGGCGTCTGAGCGATGTCGAGTGCAAATTGTCTGGGAAGCGAAGTGTTATTCATTAATGCTAAAAATTATTTCTGATACCAGGTGCTTTGGGTATAGCGGGACCAGGAGTATTGCATTAACACCAAACTTACCGCGCTGATGGGTAGGGCAAGAAGCACCCCAAAAAAACCAAATAATTTCCCGAAAAAAAGCAAGGCAAAGAGGACTGCGACAGGATGTAAACCAATTCGCTCCCCTACTAAGCGCGGGGTTAAGAAGAAGCCTTCAATAAATTGTCCAAGACCATAAACAATTAAAACACCCACAATTTCAGTTCCAAGCCCAAACTGCAATACTGCCGCTAGAAGGGCTAAAGAGAAGCCGATAGCAATACCGATATAAGGAATCACAATCATGATCGCTGTAAACACGCCTAAGGCCACAGCCCCTTTGACGCCTACTAAGCTAAGTCCAACGCTATAAAACACCGACATGATGGAGATGACGATCAGCATTCCGCGAAGGTATTGAGAAAGTAGACCATCGGTGTGCATGCTGAGGTGATAGACGGTATTTTGGGCGCGCAAAGGAACTGCTTTTTTGACTAATTCAAAGAAATGATCCCAATCAATCAGCAAATAAAACATTACAAACAGAATAAGAACAGCATTCACAAAGCCTGCTATGACAGAGCTTCCGGACATCAGCACGGTATCTAAGGCGCCCGTCATCAGCGCATCGGCGTTATCACTAATGTGCGTGGTGATTTTTTGGGTGGCACTGGATTTAAGGGTGTCCCAGTCAAAATCAATGCGAAATTCACTCAATTTAGGGCTCAACCAAGCCTGAGTGTTCTCAATCCAAACGGGAAGCTGAGTCTTAATGAGCGGAATTTCAGTTTTAAGGAGGCTAACAAAGAGAATCAGAATGCTAAATATGACTCCCAAGCCAATAATCATGGCTATGGCAGCTGCCGCTGCGCGGGGCAGCCGATGCCTCTCAAGCCATAGGCAAACTGGGCGCAAGGCATAAGCCAGAATAAACGCAGTAAGAAAAGGGGTAAAAATTTCAGACATTTGGGTTTGATCCTCTAGAATTCAATGATTCTACCGATCAAGCACTGTTTTTACTAATCTTCTAAATCTGCCATGACCTCATCTACTAATACCCCCTCCAAAGGCCTTTCCTACCGCGATGCTGGTGTCGACATTGACGCTGGAGATGATTTAGTTGATCGCATCAAGCCTTTAGCCAAGAAAACCATGCGTGAGGGCGTTCTAGCCGGTATTGGTGGCTTTGGGGCTCTATTTGAGGTGCCCAAGCGTTACAAGGAGCCTGTTTTGGTATCTGGCACTGATGGCGTGGGAACTAAGTTGAGACTGGCTTTTGAGTGGAATCGCCACGATACGATTGGTCAGGATTTAGTGGCGATGAGTGTTAATGACATTTTGGTACAGGGTGCCGAGCCCCTTTTCTTTTTAGATTATTTTGCTTGTGGCAAGTTAAGTGTAGATACGGCTGCTACGGTAGTTGGTGGAATCGCCAAGGGTTGTGAATTGTCAGGCTGTGCCCTCATTGGTGGAGAAACCGCTGAAATGCCAGGCATGTATCCACCCGGTGAATATGACCTCGCCGGATTTGCAGTAGGCGCGGTTGAAAAATCTAAAATTATTACTGGTGCCACGATTGCTCCCGGTGATGCAGTAATCGCGATTGGTTCTAGCGGTGCGCATTCCAATGGCTATTCTTTGGTGCGAAAAATTATTGAGCGTGCTGGCGCAAAACCAAGCGATGACTTGGGTGGCCGTTCTTTGGGCGACGTTGTCATGGCCCCAACAGAAATTTATGTAAAGCCCCTCCTGAAATTAATCGCAGAGATGAATGTCAAAGGGATGGCGCATATTACTGGCGGCGGATTAGTGGATAACGTGCCACGTGTACTCCCCGAAAATACCCAAGCCATATTGCATCGTGATAGCTGGCAGATGCCCGCACTCTTCCAGTGGTTACAGATGAAGGGTGGGGTAGCAGATGCTGAGATGGTTCGCGTATTTAACTGTGGCATCGGGATGGTAGTGATTGTTTCTGCCGATCAAGCAGATATTGCCATTCGCTCTCTCACAGCAGAAGGCTTAACTGCTTGGACTGTGGGTGAAGTAGTTGAGCGCCCTACAGGCGCGCCTCAAACAATTGTTATTTAACTAAGCTTCGCTTGCAGTGTTCTAGTGCCGCCTTCAACTCATTAGGGTTGAAGGGATCAAAGGTATTTCTACCGGCAATCGCGCGCAACCAGGTGAGTTGTCTTTTGCCCAATTGCCTTGTGGCAGCTAGGGCTTTGTAGCGCATCTGTTCTAAATCGGTTTCTCCAGCCAAATACTCCCAGATTTGTCGATAGCCTACCGATCGGATAGCAGGTAAATCCGCATGTAAGGCCAGATTTTCTCTAAGAGACTCCACTTCCTTCATTAAACCGCCAGACAGCATTTCATCAAAACGCTTCTCTAAATTTTGATGTAAGCGGCTGCGATCACTTGGCTCTAGAGAAACTAAATTCATCCACCCCGGAATGGCTGACCCTTCTCTGCCATCTTCACTGGGGGATTCTGCTAGCAGGGTAGACATCGGCTGGCCTGTAATTTCATACACCTCCAGAGCACGCTGCACTCTTTGTGAATCATTGGGCATTAAGCGTGCAGCTGTGATGGGATCAACCTTGCATAACTTGGCATGCATCGCTGGCCAGCCAATACGATGCCCTTCTTCATCAAGGCATGCTCGAATCTCTGGATTAGCAGGCGGCAAAGAGGATAGGCCGTAAACCCATGCTCGCCAATACAACATAGTTCCACCTACCACTACCGGAATATGGCCTCGTGCTCGAATGTCTTCACACAAGCGTTTGGCATCATTTGCAAAGCGCGCTGCTGAATAGGTTTCATGGGGATCTAAGATATCAATGAGGTGATGTTTTACTGCTGCCTGTTCTGCTTTAGTGGGTTTAGCACTGCCAATATCTAAACCGCGATACACCAATGCGGAATCCATGCTGATGAGTTCAACTATGAGACCAATGGCTTTAGCATGCTCAGCAAGAGACATTGCTAAATGGGTTTTGCCTGCGCCAGTCGGCCCAACAATACAAAGTGTTGGCGGGGTCTCGATGAAATGCGTAGGCTGAATGTGGGGTTCAGTAGGCATATCCCATTATAGGAAGGAAAAGCGGCAATCCCCAAAGCCTTAGCCTGTTAATATCCAGTCAACTCATAAATGGAGCTCAAGTTGATTGATACCCTATTGCAATTAAGTGACCTATTGCTACACATTGATCGCCATCTTGATGTCGTCATCCAGCAATATGGCTACTGGGCCTATGGCTTGTTATTTGCCATTGTGTTTGCCGAAACGGGTCTGGTTGTTGCCCCCTTTTTACCGGGCGACTCGCTATTGTTTATTGCTGGCGCCTATTGTGCAACCGAACACTTTAACTTGTGGACGCTTTGTATTGGCCTGTTGATTGCCGCCATCTCTGGTAATACCGTGAACTATTTCATTGGGCGTTGGATCGGCAAAAGAATATTTAGCAGTCAATCACGCTGGATTGATCAAGCGGCTTTACGTAAAACCCATTCTTTTTATGAGAAGCATGGTGGCAAAACGATTATCGTCGCACGCTTTTTGCCGATCATCCGTACCTTCGCGCCATTTGTCGCTGGAGTTTCGGAAATGAATTTTTCACGCTTTCAGTTTTTTAATATTACTGGTGCTGTACTGTGGGTGTTTGGCTTGGTTATTGCAGGCTACTTTTTTGGCAATATTCCCATCATTCGCCAAAACCTCAATGTGATTGTATTAATTGGAGTAGGTGCAGCAGCTATACCGGTGGTATTGGCTGGCCTGTATAAAATCTTCCAACGCAAGCCAAAGTAATTAGTGCAGCTTGGTCTGACTCTCTAGCGTAGCAATATGCTCCCGAATGTCAGAGGCATCCTCTGCATCTGGAGACTCACTCAAATAGCGGTGCATATCGGCTATCGCTGGGCGAATATATTCCAGTTGCGCAAAGATAAGGCCACGGTCGCGAACTTCATCCATGGAATCAGGCAGCAAGATAACGAGGCGCTCTTGCACGCCTAGAAGACGTTCCCAACGCTCATGCTCTGAATAAATCATTTTCAGATTTCTCATAAAGCGTGACAGGATTTCCCTTGGACTTGATGCACGTAAAAAGAGATTGAGCGGAAGACTTAATTCATCCCGATACCCTTTAGCATCAAGATAAGGATCCAACATTTCCTGTAGTTGATTCTTGGACAGCGATTCGCCGGTCAAGGGATCCATGATGATTTCACCTTGCTGCAAGGAGATGCGCATCATAAAGTGATTGGGAAAAGACACCCCGCGAATATTCAAGCCGATTTGCTGACCTAACTCCATCATCAAAATGGCCAATGAAATCGGAATACCGCGACGGTTCTCTAAAATCTGGTGGAGATAAGAATTCTCCGGCGCATAAAAATCATTGTGGTTAGGACCAAAACCTAATTCGGTATAAAAGAAGTGCTTCAGAATTTGCAGGCGCTGCATCGGTGAAGTGTCTGGCGTGATGCGTGTCTTGAGCTTATTCCCCAGTTGATCAAGCTGATCGAGTACGCCTTGCACATCGAGGTCTGGGTAAGCATGCTGCGCCACTGCAACAGCCGCCTCAGTTAAAGGGAAGTGTTCGTCTTCAGCTACTAGGGATGTGAAGTAATCGAGTTGTTGTGTTGGCATACTGGCTATTTTGCATGACGCAGAAATTTTTGCCAGCGAATTCCGACCAAATGTAGTGCAGAAAAGTAAATTACTGCCGCTGCGCTCAGCCAGGCAGCTAGGAGACCAATGCGAACCCAGGGCGTTGCTTGTAGGGTTATCCAATTATGTGCATTAGCTGCATAAAAAAGTAGCACTGAGAAGGGAATGAGCGCTAAAAATAGTTGCCCCAGGTATTTGGCCCAGGCTGAACTGGGGAGGGCGCCACGCCGATGTAATCCGATCCACAATAAGGCCGCATTCAGGCAGGCACCAACGCCAATCGAAAGAGCTAATCCGGCATGACCAAGCCAAGGGACGAAAACCAGATTGGTTAATTGCGTAGCCACTAGAACCAACAAGCCGATTTTGACTGGGGTGCGGATGTCTTGCCGGGAATAAAATCCTGGCGCCAATATCTTGACCAAAATGAGTCCGATCAACCCAACTCCATAAGCAGCTAGTGCGCGTTGGGTCATTAAGACATCAAGCGCATTAAATTTACCGTAGTGATACAGAACAGCTGCGAGCGGTTCACCAAAAATAAATAGGGTGATGGCGCACGGTGCTGCTAATAAAATAGTTAATTGCAGGCCCCAGATGAGCAATTCGCCAGCGTGGACTAAATCATTTTTGGCATTGGCTTTGCTTAGGCTGGGGAGCAGAACGGTTCCTAATGCTACCCCTAATAAAGCTGTTGGGAACTCCATCAATCGGTCTGCATAAGATAACCAAGAAACACTTCCAGTTTGAAGTCGGGATGCAATATTGGTATTGATGATCAGTGAGATTTGGGCCACAGAGACTGCAAATACTGCTGGTCCCATCAACTTCATTACGCGCCTAGCATCGGGATTAGACGCGGCTGCCTTAATGGCTCCAGGTAGCAAACCCACCTTTGGAAGTAGTCCAAGCCGAGAAAGCGCCGGAAATTGAATGGCTAGCTGCAAAACACCGCCCAATAGGACGCCAATACTGAGGGCATAAATAGGCTGCTCAAGGTAGGGTGATAAAAAGATGGCACTGCCAATAAGGGCTAAATTTAGCAAAACAGGGGTAAAAGCAGGGATTGCAAAGCGTCCAAAGGTATTAAGAATCCCCGCGGAGAGCGAAACCATGGAAATCAAGCCAATATAAGGAAACATGATGCGAGTCATGACTACGCTGGCTTCATATGCTGGCCCACCCTCAAATCCTGTGGCAATCACCAGAATGAGCAGGGGCGCACCAATTACTCCGAGCAATACCGTCAGGAGCAAAGCCCAAAATAAGAGGGTAGCAACGGCATTGACGAGAATTTGGGACTGTTTTTGATCTCCATTGCTAGCAGTTTCTCCCAAAATAGGCACAAATGCCTGAGAAAAGGCCCCTTCGGCAAAGAGTCGGCGTAGCAAATTTGGCAGTCTAAATGCCACATTAAACGCGTCAGTCCACTCCGAAGCCCCGAAACTACGGGCAATCAGGGTCTCCCGGAGGAGGCCCGTAATACGGGACAGCATGGTGAGGGAGCTTACCTTGGCAGCAGCAGAAAGCAGATTCATGAGCCAATTTTCCCCTATTTATCAAGCTACTGGGCTTTTTTAGTCCTTTAATGTAAAATCTTGGGTTTTGGTGCGTCAGCTTATAAATCTGGCACACCCATGCAGGTTTTTAGTTAACCGTATTTTGTAATTTTTTATATAGCAAGGTTTAAAGATGGCCAATACCGCACAAGCGCGTAAACGCGCACGGCAGGCAGTAAAACAAAATGAGCACAACTCCAGTTTGCGTTCAAAGCTTCGCACTTCCATTAAGGCAGTTCGTAAAGCAATTGATACTGGTGATAAAGATGCGGCAGCTAAAGTGTTCGCAGCAACTCAAGCAACAATCGACAAGATTGCTGACAAAAAGATTGCTCACAAAAATACTGCAGCACGTCAGAAGTCACGTCTATCTGCAGCTATTAAGTCAATGGCAGCATAAGACAGTTTTAGTTTTAGGCTGGCCTAGAGTTATCTGGGCCTAAGCCCGCTCCTTATCAGGGCGGGTTTTTGTTTTTAGGGCTGGGTTTGTGGTTTGGGTTCAAACTCACAAGCTTCTTCGATCGGTAGGCCATTGTCTTTGGCGAAGTTCATGACAAAGTCCAATGCCCTCGGATCGAGATCACCTAGCCTGGTATCAATAACAACGCATTTCACATTTGCAATAAGCACTGGTCTGACATAGGGCGAGTAGGTGAAGCGGGGATCGCCAGCATCGCCTGGCGGGCGAAAAGTGGCCATGACTCCGCACAAACGCTCAGCCCAGTCGCTGGGCCGAAATGGCTTGCCAGAAGTGGTAATGCCTTGAATGAAAAGCTTTTTGTGGTTCAAGTTGGCGTAGAAATCGTGGTAATGAATGAGTATTGCTAAGCCCTCTAGCTTAACAGCGTGAGAAGGCCTTAAGATGACTTTAGGAACTATTTTCGTGCAGTTGGTGCGCCCAATAAAAAATGCAAGCTAAAATTTTAGTAGAAAACTCAACAATGACATCTTTGGCAAAACCCCAAGCACCTGGTCAGGTCAAGCATTACTTACAGTTTTCTGACCTTACTCGGGATGAGTATGACTACTTGCTAAAAAGATCCGCATGGCTCAAGACGAAGTTTAAGAGCTACGAGACTTGGCATCCGTTGCATGATCGCACTTTGGCAATGATTTTTGAGAAGCACTCTACTCGCACTCGCCTTTCCTTTGAGGCGGGCATACATCAGCTTGGTGGTCATGCGGTATACCTAAACACTCGCGATACCCAGTTGGGCCGTGGTGAGCCTGTAGAGGACGCTGCGCAGGTTATTTCTCGTATGACGGACATCATCATGATTCGTACCTTTGGGCAGGAGATTATTGAGCGCTTTGCAGCCAATTCCCGCGTCCCTGTAATCAATGGCTTAACCAATGAATACCACCCTTGCCAAGTATTGGCTGATATCTTTACCTTTGTAGAGGCGCGCGGCCCTATTCAGGGAAAGACAGTCGCTTGGGTGGGAGATGCCAACAATATGGCCTATACCTGGATTCAGGCGGCGGAATGTTTAGATTTTCAAATTCGCTTTTCTGCACCAGGAGGCTATCAGCTAGACGGCTCGAGACTAACTGAAACGGCTTTAAAGCATTTAACGATTTGCGCTGATCCTAAGGATGCCTGTAAGGATGCTGATTTAGTGACTACCGATGTGTGGACTAGCATGGGTTACGAAGATGAAAATACGTCGCGTATGTCCGCCTTCAAAGACTGGATGGTTGACGAGGAATTAATGTCTTTGGCAAAGCCAGGCGCATTATTTATGCATTGCCTGCCAGCCCACCGTGGCGAAGAAGTATCTGCTGAAGTGATTGATGGTCCACAGAGCATCGTCTGGGAAGAGGCAGAGAATCGCTTGCATGTTCAAAAAGCGCTGATGGAGTATTTACTCTGCGGGCGTTTAGACTAACTTTTTAAGTTATTTGTTGTAGTTCATTTTTTGATTGAATATAAAACATGTCTGATATTAAAAAAGTAGTATTGGCTTATTCCGGTGGCCTTGACACTAGCGTCATTTTGAAATGGCTCCAAGATACCTACCAATGCGAGATCGTGACTTTCACGGCCGACTTAGGTCAGGGCGAAGAGCTCGAACCGGCACGCGCTAAAGCGTTGCAGTTTGGCATCAAGCCAGAAAATATTTTCATTGATGATTTGCGTGAAGAGTTTGTGCGCGATTTTGTATTTCCGATGTTTCGTGCCAATACGATTTATGAAGGCGAATACCTATTAGGCACTTCTATCGCCCGTCCATTAATTGCTAAGCGTCAAATTGAAATTGCCCGCTTGACTGGAGCAGACTCTGTTTCTCACGGTGCAACTGGAAAAGGGAATGACCAAGTTCGCTTTGAGTTGGGTTATTACGCACTTGAGCCGGGAATCAAAGTGATTGCCCCATGGCGTGAGTGGGATCTCCTGTCGCGTGAAAAATTAATGGCCTATGCAGAAAAGCATGGCATTCCAGTGGAGATGAAGCACAAGCAAGGTGGCTCACCTTACTCAATGGATGCAAACCTTTTACACATCAGCTATGAAGGCCGTCATTTAGAGAATCCCAATGCTGAAGCTGAAGAATCTATGTGGCGTTGGACGGTCTCCCCTGAGAAGGCGCCTGATGCTCCAGAGATTATTGAAATTGAATTTTGTGCCGGTGACCCAGTGGCAATCAACGGTAAATCCTATAAGCCTCATGAGCTCTTAGCTGAGCTCAATCGTATTGGTGGCATGCACGGCATTGGCCGCTTGGATTTGGTAGAAAACCGCTTTGTTGGCATGAAAAGTCGTGGCTGTTATGAAACCCCTGGCGGCACGATCTTGCTCAAAGCGCACCGCGGTATTGAGAGCATTACTTTGGATCGTGAAGTAGCTCACTTGAAGGATGACCTGATGCCACGCTACGCCAGCTTGATTTATAACGGCTATTGGTGGGCGCCAGAGCGCGTTGCATTGCAGACCTTGATTGATCACACCCAGCAAGCAGTCAATGGTACGGTTCGCTTAAAACTCTACAAAGGGTCTGTCTCTGTTATTTCACGGGATTCAGCTAATACTTTGTTTGATCAAAATATTGCAACCTTTGATGATGATGGCGGCGCCTATAACCAAGCCGATGCGGGTGGCTTTATTAAGCTCAATGCATTACGCATGCGGATTGCTGAAACAGCAAAACGGAAGCGCGCTAAGTAATTCATAATATTTATTAATGTCAGTAAATAAATTCAGATGAGAAAGAGTAATGATGCAATTTGATTCCGTTTCCGTAGGCAAAAAAGCCAATGTCTTTTTCGATGGTAAATGTGTATCCCATACGGTGACTTTACCTAACGGTATCCGTAAGTCCGTTGGCGTGGTATTGCCAAGTACTTTGCGTTTTGACCTAAGCACCAAAGAAATCATGGAAGTAGTCGACGGGAATGCTTTTGTCAGTATTAATGGTGCTCCTGAGCAGGAGTTCACGGCAGGGCAAAGCTGGGAAGTCGATAAGGGTGGTTATTTCATCATTCGTGCTGAATCACCAGTGCACTACGTTTGCCATTTTGAGTAAGCATTAAAGTGATTGAGCTCTAATGGAGTTGCCATCATGAGCTGACACAGTCAGCTCATGATGGCGGTGTTACGCTAGCATCCGCAAGTATCTAGCTCATTTTGAGAAATTGAGCCATCTCCGTCTTTGTCCCACCTTTTTAATTCTTCGGGTGGAACTTGATATGCGTCCGCTTCTTCCTTAGAAACTTTTCCATCACCATTCTTATCCAATATTTTCAGCTCATCAATCGAAAGCTTGCCGTCACCATTTTTGTCCAAAGTTTTATACCAAGGAGCATCTTTAGGGTTCGAACTGTTTTGTACATATTTACTTACGATATACCCACCGAGCGCAAGCACGATAACCACTATCAAAATTTTTGATAACTTCATATTTAGTCTCTCCTTTGTTATTTTCATTCATTAAACACAATTACTTGCCTTAGTGTCAACACTTATGAAGAATGCTGACTTTTCTGTATTTAAAGGATGCTTGATCGTTGCCCACAAGTAGGATGGATGTGCCAATCCCCCCTCTTTATCTCTTGGGCAGACCCTGAACCACAGCGCCAGGCACAATCACTCGCTCTAAGAACCACTGCTTATTCATCTCTAGGGCGTAACGCACAGCCGCTTTGGGACAATGGTTATTTGTGGTGTTTGCCTGCATCTCTTCAATATTAACGATCTTGCCATCATCCGCGATGAAAGCAATCGACAATGGAATTTTTGTGTTGTTCATCCAGAAACAGTGCCCAGCTTTTTCCTCAAAGACAAATAGCATTCCTGAGTTGCCTGGCATGCTGCTTCGATTCATCAGGCCTACTTCACGAGCTTTGGGGTTGTCAGCTAATTCAGCTTGGATGCGGTAAACGCCAGTTTTCAGTTCAATAGTGGGTAGACCTACATTTTGTTGGGCAGACGCGATCGTTGAAAGAGTGCTGAAAATAGCCGCAACCGAGAGAAGGACATGTTTGATGTGATGTGGGTGCATGATGTTTTGGGTGGTTGGCATGAGGGTGATTCTAAGATAGCGTCAATTTCTAGGCGAAAAAAAACCCAGGAACAAGTCCTGGGTTTTTCATAATGATCTATGGACGATCAAGCACCTTGGATATTGGTAGCTTGCTTGCCTTTAGGTCCTTGGGTAATGTCAAACGTTACCTTTTGGCCTTCTTTGAGGGTTTTGAACCCAGGCATAGTAATCGCGCTGAAATGCGCAAACAACTCTTCTTCACCATCATCAGGTTTGATAAAGCCAAAACCTTTTGCATCATTGAACCACTTTACAATTCCGGTCGCCATGCGAACTCCATTACATAAACTTAAAACAACCGTGATGAGGGTGAATACTTTTTAATCAGTCTCGCTCTACAACACGCCTAAATAGGACTTCAAA
>CAIKGX010000011.1 GCA_903827075.1 uncultured beta proteobacterium
CTGAGAACAAACCCTCTACTTGCCAATACAGAATTGGCTGAAAATCTTGCCCAAAAGGTCATCTGGCAATAGCTTTCCCGTAATTTGCCCTAATTGATCTTGGGCCAAACGGAGCTCTTCTGCAAACAACTCTAGTGAAATGTTGCCATTTTCTGCGAATTTCTCTGATTTATCCAAATGGTCTGCCGCCCGCTCAAGGCAATCTAAATGACGCCGGCGAGCCAATATAGCCCCTTCTTGGGTGCCGCCCCAACCCACCATCTCTAAAATTTTTGCTTTCAAGGCATCTACGCCTTCACCGGTCTTGGCAGAAATATATAAAAACTGGCTATTCGAGTCATTTCTCACGCCTGAGTCCAGCAGATCTAATTTATTGCCGACCTCTAAGACGGGGCACTTGGGGGGAATAGCACACAAAATTTGTGCTCTCAACGCGTCTTCTGCAGGATCTGGGTCGTGGCTATCTTGTAAAAATATGACTATATCTGCCAAACGAATAGCCTCCCATGAGCGCTCAATGCCCTTAGCCTCTACCTCATCACTGGTAGCTCTTAGGCCAGCTGTATCAATAATATGCATGGGCACCCCATCGATGCTGACACTTTCTTTTACACGATCTCGAGTGGTACCTGCAATAGAGGTAACAATGGCAACCTCTTCGCCTGCAAGGCGATTAAGGAGGGAGCTTTTTCCTACGTTCGGAGCACCCGCCAAAACCAACTGAATGCCATCACGCAAAATCTTTCCCTGCTTGGCCCCTTGCCTTAGTGTGGCCAACTTAGCAACCACACTCTGTAATCGCTGGCGTGCTTGTGCGCTTTCTAGAAACTCAATTTCTTCTTCAGGAAAATCCAGGGTGGACTCTACCAAAATTCTGAGCTGGGTGATCTCTTCAATGAGCTCATTAATATCATCAGAAAAGGCCCCTTGTAACGATCGGGCCGCGCCAAGAACTGCGGCCTCACTTTGGGCATCGATTAAATCAGCAATAGCCTCAGCCTGAGCCAAATCAATCTTGTCATTTAAATAAGCCCGTAGAGTAAATTCGCCGGGCTGCGCTATAACCAAGCCATCGCCCTTTCCCAGCTCAAGACAGCGCTTCATTACTAACTCTAGTAACTGGGGCCCACCATGACATTGCAACTCTAAAACATCCTCACCAGTAAAAGAGGCTGGGGCTGAAAAATAAATTGCCAGCAGCTGATCAATAGCTTCGCCAGAGGCATCTCGAAGTGTTAAGACGTTAGCCTTACGGGGCTCGAGAGATTTTTTAAATAGGGCGTGGGTAATGGTATTTAGCTTCGATCCGCTAATGCGGATGACGCCAACCCCAGCCTTGCCTGGTGCAGTTGCCACGGCAATGATGGGTAGATTTCTAGTCATCATTGCAGGGCGCTAGTATTTATTTTCCAGCCAAACTATTGTTTGGCTAGTTTTTTTCCAAACATATTATTAATTTGCCATTGCTGGGCAATGGAGAGCAAATTATTCACCACCCAGTACAGAACCAAGCCGGCAGGGAAGAAGAAGAACATCACCGAAAATACGATTGGCATATACATCATCACTTTTGCCTGTATAGGGTCTGGTGGAGTTGGATTTAATTTTGTTTGTACAAACATCGACACCGCCATGATGACCGGCAAAATATAATAGGGGTCGGGTACAGATAAATCTTGAATCCACAATACCCAAGGGGCGCCACGCATCTCAACGGAGGAGAGCAACACCCAGTACAGAGAAATAAATACGGGAATCTGAATCACCACAGGCAGGCAACCGCCCAATGGATTGATTTTTTCTTTGCGATACATCTCCATCATGGCTTGATTGAGTTTTTGTGGCTCTCCCTTGTACTGCTCTTTCATTGAAAGTAGGCGTGGCTGCACTTCTTTCATGCGCGCCATCGACTTATAGCTTGCTGCAGAAAGTGGAAAGAACACTAATTTAATCAAAATGGTTAGGAGAATAATTGCCCATCCCCAGTTGCCAACATAGCCGTGTATTTTCTCTAAGAGCCAAAAGATGGGCTTAGCCAAGATGGTGAGATAGCCATAATCTTTTAGCAAAGCGAAGCCGGGGGCAATCGTCTCTAAAACACTCTCTTCTTGAGGGCCAACAAATAGCCTGGATTTTTCAACAACGGTCGTCCCTTGGGCCACAACACCCAATGGGGTTTGAATGCCAATACGGTAAAGATTATTGTCAATTTTGCCAGCGTAGATATCGCGCGCCAATTTATCGCTAGGGATCCACGCGCTCGCAAAGTAGTGCTGCACTAAAGCAACCCATGCTGGGTCGCCAGCGGCAACTTGCGTAGGAATAGTAATTTTATTTTTATCAATATCCGTAAATTCCAGCTTATTGAATTTTTCTTTTTCCGTGTAAGCGGCTGGGCCAGTAAAGGTACTAGCGGAGAAGGCGCCATCAAATGGGCCAATTTTCTTTTCTTGTGATGAATCGCGCACTAGCTCTGTATATAGCACCAATGGAGCAGTATTTGAGTTGGCCTGTGTAACTCGATGGCCAACATCAACCACATAGCTGCCTGGATTTAAGATAAAGGTCTTTTCCAGCTTCACGCCATTTCGCTCGCTCACCAAGGTCATGAATGGGCGACCAGAACCATCTTTGCCAGACTGCAATAGCTTGAATGTGCTGGTGTGGTTTGGTAAATCAGTATTGCCCATTGCAATCAAACCAGAGCGAGCAAAATATTTGTGGGTTGCTGTGTATTGAAATAGCTCTACTGGTTTTTTCTCGGGGGTCAATTGTTTGAGTAGTTTTGCATCTACCACATTAGCGCCGTTGGCACTAATCTCCAGAACCAAAACATCGTTTTGAATTACAAACTTTTCTGAGGCCTCAATTGAGGAAGGGTTAACAATGGGTGCTTGACTAATGACAGGCGCACCGACAGCCATCGTGGTTGCAGGCACATCAGATTTGGGTTGTGCTGGCCTTTCGGAGTTTGCTGGAGCGCTAACTGGAGCGCCGCCAAACAAAGAGGGTTTGCCCTCATGAACCTGCCAGTTGTTGTAAAGCATGAGAACTGACATGGAGAACACTGCCCAAAGAATTGTTTTTTTAAAGTCCATTTGCATTCTCTTAATGATGAGGTGTTTGTTTTACAGCAGGGTCATGACCGCCTTGTGACCATGGATTACAGCGCAAAATGCGCCAAATCATTAGCCTAAGGCTTTTTAAAAATCCATAGTGCTTAAAGCAGTCGCACGCATATTGTGAACAGCTCGGAGTGTACTTACAGTGCATCCCCATAAATGGACTTAGCAGGATTTGGTAAAGCCTAATCAGCTTGACCACAATATTGTTGGCAATTTGCACTTTAGATGAGTCCTGCCACTTGGGTGCGCAGAAGGATCTTTTCTTTTTTTCGGAGTCTGCCACGGGTTTCGCGGCCAATCGGTTTCTTCAACTTTACGACTACGTCGCTATTTAGCCCTGAGGTTTGGGCAGCCGAAACCAACTCACGAATCATGCGCTTTAATCTATTTCGGTCTACTGCGCGTTTGGCTAATTTTTTGGCAACCGCAATGCCTAGCTCAGGTTTAACGCCCGGCTCGGAAGATGCCAAATACATACCCCAATACACATTTGTTTTGGGGCGTGTTTTTAGTAGCTCAGAAATCCTTGCGCTATTCAAGGACTAATTAAACGGCTAGACGTTTACGGCCTTTAGCGCGGCGTGCGTTTAAAACTGCGCGACCACTCTTGGTTTTCATACGAATACGAAATCCGTGAGTGCGTTTACGACGTGTTACGGAGGGTTGGTATGTTCTTTTCATGATTCATCCTGCAAAACCCAGTATTTTCCTTGTTGCGCGGCAAAAGGTCAACGGTTGTGAAGAAATATATAGGTGTTTTTCACTATTTTGTAGGCGATATTTTTATAAATCCATAATTTATATGAGATTTTTTTGTTTATTCACAAGTTATCCACAGGTTTTCCACGAATTTCTAGCTTGTGGATAACTTTGTAGCATCGCTACAATGGATCCTCTAAAAATATGAGCAACCTACAAAATCCCGCCGCCTTGAACTCACCCAACCCATTGGGGTTTTGGGATGCTGCAATTGGCACCCTTTCCCGCGAGCTTTCGCCCCAACAATTTAAAACGTGGATTTTACCTCTGACCCTAGTTTCTTTTGATGTGAGTGAGCAGTTACTTACTGTGGGAGCTCCGAACAGATTCAAGCTTGACTGGATTAAAAAAACATTTGCCGACCGCTTTCAAATACTTGCGTCGCAGTACTTTAACCTTCAAATGACGATAAATTTTGTATTGGCCGTTGAGGGGGGAGGGGTTGAGATGGTCAACTTAAGCACCCCTAACAAACACGTGCCCACTGAGCAACAAGAGGCGCCTGAGCTTGTTAGGGTGGAAGAACGCATTTCTGTTGAGGAGCAGTCCTTTGAAATAGAGGATCACTCCAAACTAAACCCCAACCTCACTTTTGAAACTTTTGTAACCGGTAAAGCCAACCAGCTGGCGCGGGCAGCCTCAATTCAGGTGGCACATAATCCAGGCACCTCATATAACCCTATGTTTTTATATGGTGGTGTAGGTCTTGGTAAAACCCATCTGATTCATGCAATTGGCAACCACCTTCTTAAAGAGAAGCCCAACGCCAGAATTCGCTATATTCATGCGGAGCAGTACGTCTCAGATGTGGTGAGGGCTTATCAACAAAAGGCTTTTGATCGATTTAAGCGGTATTACCACTCCTTAGACCTTTTGTTAATAGATGACATACAGTTCTTTAGTGGTAAGTCGCGCACGCAAGAAGAATTCTTTTATGCCTTTGAGGCCCTTCTTGGGAATAAAGCTCAAGTCATCATTACCAGCGATACCTACCCCAAAGAGATGGCGGGTATAGACGATCGATTGATTTCAAGGTTTGATTCGGGCCTCACAGTAGCGATAGAGCCCCCAGAACTAGAAATGCGTGTGGCGATTTTAATGAAAAAGGCATTAAGTGAGGGCATCCCCATGAGTGAAGATGTGGCCTTCTTTGTAGCAAAACACCTGAGGTCTAATGTGCGTGAGTTGGAGGGTGCCCTACGGAAAATCCTCGCTTTTGTCCGCTTTCATGGGCGTGAAGTCACAATTGAGGTTGCCCGAATAGCATTAAAAGACCTGCTTTCAATTCAAAACCGCCAAATTTCTGTCGAAAACATCCAAAAAGCAGTTGCAGATTTCTACAGCATCAAAGTTGCGGATATGTACTCCAAGAAGCGCCCGGCCAATATTGCACGACCACGACAAATCGCTATGTTTATGGCTAAGGAGTTGACCCAAAAAAGCCTTCCGGAGATTGGCGAGCTTTTTGGGGGAAGGGACCACACTACTGTTTTGCATGCGGTTCGTAAAATTGGCGAGGAGCGATCCCATGATGGACAACTGAACCATGAGATTCATGTCATTGAACAGACTCTAAAGGCTTAGTTTTGATCTGTGGATAAGTTTGTGGATAGCTTAATGGATAACTTTGGGGATTAGATGTGGATAAATTGTGGAAAGCTGCCGCTTCATGCAAAAATAGGGTGTTAAAGAAAAGTTATCCCATTTTTATCCAGCGCTTATACAAAAGTTTTCCACAGGTTTTTTAGGTTGTAATGTGTTGTTTTAAATGGGGTTTTTGACTTATCCACCGAAAAGAGAAACCTTATTACTACTACTAATAAGATATATACAAGGATTTAAAAGCAATGCAACTCGTAAACACTTCACGCGATAGTTTATTAAAACCTCTTCAGGTTGTAAGTGGCATTGTTGAGCGTAGGCACACATTACCAATTTTGGCAAACCTACTGTTTAAAAAACAGGGTGAGAATGTTTCTTTTATTTCTACTGATATTGAAATTCAAATAACAACAAATGCAAATTTTGGCGTGGGCCCTGAAGACATTACAACTACTGTTGCAGCAAGAAAATTGTTAGATATTTTGCGCGCACTCCCAGAGGGACCGGTAGCATTAAACTTAAAAGACAATCGCTTAGTCGTACAAAGCGGCAAGAGTCGCTTTTCTTTGCAAACACTTTCAGCTGCAGAGTTTCCTGTAATGCAAAGTGTTGGTGAGGTGGCCGCAACCTGGAAGATGACGCAAAAAAGTTTTCGCCAACTTATTAGCCAGGTTCATTTTGCAATGGCACAACAAGACATACGTTATTACCTTAATGGCATGCTTTTGGTTGTTGAAGATAAACAAGTTATTGCAGTGGCAACAGATGGTCATCGATTAGCCTATTCGCAAGTTGACTTACCAGAAGCGCCATCAGGCTCCGGACAGCGTCAAGAAATTATTATCCCCCGTAAAACTATTTTGGAGTGTCAACACCTGCTTGAGGACTCCGATGAGGGTTTAGAGATTAGCTTAAGCTCAAATCAAGTGAAATTTGTGTTTGGTGATATTGAACTTATTTCAAAATTAGTTGAGGGTAAGTTCCCAGACTTTCAACGAGTAATTCCAAAGGGCCATAAAAATTCTTTAATTGTTGGACGTGATGTTTTGCAGGCCGCACTTCAACGCGCCGCGATTTTAACTACAGATAAATTTAAAGGCGTTCGTTTTTCACTCTCACCAGACCGCATTACAGTTCAATCTACCAACGCTGAACAAGAAGAGGCGCAAGAGGAAATTGAGACTGAGTACAGTGGAGATGCAGTTGAAATTGGTTTTAATGTAAGTTACCTACTTGATGTTTTGTCTAACCTAAAAAATGAAAAGATTCAAATTAGTTTGGGTGATGCCAATAGTAGTGCCGTGATCACACTTCCCGGGTCTGAAAACTTCAAGTATGTTGTGATGCCAATGCGTATTTAATTTAGAAAAAAATGACAGAAGAAAAAAAAGTTGTAGAGCAGTACGGCGCATCATCGATCCAAATTTTAGAAGGTCTTGAAGCAGTTCGTAAACGTCCCGGTATGTATATCGGAGACACCTCCGATGGAACTGGCTTACATCATTTAGTTTTTGAGGTGCTTGACAACTCTATTGATGAAGCTTTAGCTGGGTATTGCTCTGAGATAACGGTTGTTATTCAAACGGA
>CAIKGX010000012.1 GCA_903827075.1 uncultured beta proteobacterium
CATTCATGATAGCGATTCTTAGAAGAACTCTTCCTATTGCACTCCTAATAGCCCTTTCTGGATGTGGGGTTAGAGGACCGCTATATTTGCCAAATGTACCAGCCGCTCCTGCTCCGCCCGGCGAACCAGAACCTAAGGGCACGCTCTATCCATCACCCAGCCCTGCCCTAACCAACTCCTCAACGACCGCAAAATGACCAGCACCGCAATTCCACTCCCACACTTGACCGGTTTTACTGAACGGGCTGGCAATTGGTACGCCGAAGAAGTTGCCTTAGCTGATCTCGCTAAAGAATTTGGCACACCCCTTTATGTCTACAGCAAGAAGGCTCTTACTGAAGCCTATCATGCATACGATCGTGCCTGCGTAGATAGCAAGGGAAAACGGCGTGCGCGCATCCATTACGCCATGAAAGCGAATAGCAATCTTGCAGTGATTGATTGCTTTCGCCAACTCGGTGCTGGCTTTGATTTGGTGAGTGGTGGCGAATTGGCTCGCGCATTGGCTATTGGAGCCGATCCTCAAAGCCTCGTATTCGCCGGCGTTGGTAAATCTGCTCCAGAAATTGCGCAAGCTTTGAAAACAGGTGTTAAGTGTATCAACGTTGAATCCATTGCAGAACTCCATAAAATCAATCGAGTTGCAAAAGAACAAAATTGTCGCGCCCCGATTTCTTTACGCGTTAATCCTGATGTCGATGCACAGACACATCCCTATATCTCCACTGGATTAAAAGGCAATAAATTTGGCATCGCTTACCACGAGGTTTTAAAAACCTATCGCGAAGCTGCCTTACTCTCTCAAATCGATATAGTTGGTATTGATTGCCATATTGGATCGCAGATCACCACAACAGCACCCTATCTAGATGCCTTAGACAAAGTTTTAGACTTAGTTGAGCATCTCAAAAGGGAGGGTATTGTGATTCACCACTTAGATCTCGGTGGTGGCCTTGGAATCTCGTATAGCGACGAGACCCCTCCTGATATTACCGAGTTCACTAATACCCTTTTGAATCATGTGGCAGAACGTGGTTTTGCGCATCTAGATATTGTTCTAGAGCCAGGAAGATCCTTGGTAGGCAATGCTGGCGTGCTTCTCACGACTGTTGAATATCTTAAGCCCGGTGCAGAAAAAAACTTCTGCATTGTTGATGCCGCCATGACCGAGCTCATGCGTCCTGCACTCTATGAGGCATACCATAGCATCGTACCAATACAAACTAAAGCCGTTAAGAGCGCCACTTACGATATCGTCGGTCCTGTCTGTGAATCTGGCGACTGGCTTGGTAGAGATCGCACTCTTGCGGTGGAGGAAGGTGATCTGTTAGCCATTCTGTCGGCTGGTGCCTATGGTTTTGTAATGGCGTCTAACTACAACACCAGACCTAAGCCTGCCGAAATCATGGTCGATGGCAAGGATGTTTATGTCATTCGCGCCCGGGAGAATGTCGCCAATCTTTTTGCAAGTGAAACGGTATTGCCTAAATAATCCCTTCTCAGCAATAAAAAACCCCGCTACATCAGCGGGGTTTTGTTTTTGACGCTACTGGCTTTTAACGCAAACCTGCCATGTAATCAGATACCGCTTTCATCTCTTGATCAGAAAGCTTGGTAGCAATAATGGTCATCTGAGCACTATTTTTACGAGTACCCTCACGGAAGGCCATTAGCTGAGCTGCAGAGTAGTCAGCCCATTGCCCACCTAAGCGGGGGTACTGAGCAGGGATACCAGCGCCTGTTGGGCTATGGCAAGCCGCACAAGCTGGCACGCCTTTAGCTGCAATGCCACCACGGTAAATACTTTGACCAAGCTCAATCGTGTCTTTGTTTTGAGCCACACCCAAGGAAACCTCTTGTTTAACTAAATAGGCAGAAATATTGGTCATATCTTGATCGGTCAAGCTAGCGACCATGCCCATCATGACTGGATTAGCACGGCTACCATCTTTAAAGTTCTTTAGTTGCTTGGTGGTGTAAGCGGCGTGCTGAGCAGACAACTTTGGCCAAGTAGCTGATGCGCTCTTACCATTGGCGCCATGGCAGCCTACGCAAGCCACTACGCCACGACTAGCATCACCATTGGAATAGAGTGCTTCGCCTGCTGCTAAATCGGTTTTAGGCTTGCCTGGCACTACTGGCTTGGCAGCAGCAGGCGAAGCCATAGGCGCACCCGGAGCTGCATCACTAGCAAACACAGAGGCTGAAAAGCCAGTCGCTAGAACGGTTAAGCTAAGAGCTAGAAAACTAGCGCGTAAGTTAGTTAATTTGGAGATTTGGGAGCTTTGACGCATTATGTTTACCTTGGCAAAAATTCCTAAAAGTGTTTGGGCCCTACTTTTACAACCCTTTACCCAACACCATGAGATATTTCATGATTTTGCGTGATTTTACAATAGCTTCTGGACATGTCTAAACTCTTTCAAGCCCGATTCGCCACAACCGTCAATGACACCCATTGTCTGCCTGCCACACCCTTGCGTGAAGTCGCCTTTGCGGGCCGCTCAAATGCAGGCAAATCTAGCGCTATTAACGTACTTTGCAACCAAAAAAGACTCGCTTTTGCCAGTAAAACACCAGGTCGCACCCAACATATCAACTATTTTGGCCTTTTTGCAAAAGATGATCTTTTAGCTTATTTGGTGGATTTACCTGGTTATGGCTATGCTGCCGTCAAGCATGAGACTAAATATCACTGGAATGCCCTTCTAAGTAATTACTTGCAAGAACGGGAGCAATTGGTTGGCATGGTTCTGATTGTGGATGCTAGGCGCGGCATTACTGATCTAGATGAGCAAATGATTCAATGGTTTGTTCCTACTGGCAAACCCATTCATATTTTGCTGAGCAAATGCGACAAGCTAAATAAAAGCGAGTGCAAACACGCGCTGGAAGCCGTCAGAAAGCAGCTGCAGCAATATGATCCCGTACTGCCTGATGGTACTGGTGACTCTCATCGACTTACGGCACAATTATTCTCAAGCACCAAACGCATTGGCCTTGAAGAGGCGGACAATATTGTCATTAAATGGTTATTTGAAGCGCAAACTCATGAAGATGAAATCCCAAGCTAATTCTTTACTACATTTTCCAGCACATCGTCCACGTCGTATGCGTCGTGATGATTGGTCGCGTCGGTTAATGCAAGAAAATTCCGTCAACGTGAGTGATTTTATTTATCCGGTCTTTTTATTAGAGGGCAGCAATCAATCGCAAGCGATTGCATCCATGCCTGGCATCAATCGTGTTTCGCTAGATTTACTTTTTTCGGTTGCAGAAGAATGTGTTGCCCTTGGCATTCCAGTCATGGCTCTTTTTCCAGTGATTGAATCTGATCTTAAAACACCAGATGGCAAAGAGGCTAGCAATCCCAATGGATTAATACCGGTAGCAGTTCGCGAACTCAAAAAACGCTTTCCTCATTTGGGCATCATGACGGATGTTGCGCTCGACCCGTATACCAGTCACGGTCAAGACGGCGTATTAGATTCTGAAGGTCGTATTCTGAATGATGAGACCACTGCAATCTTAGTTCAACAAGCAATCACTCAAGCGGAAGCCGGTGTTGATATCGTTGCTCCATCAGACATGATGGATGGTCGCATTGGAAAAATTCGTGAAGCGCTTGAACAAAAGAAATTGATTCATACGCGCATCATGGCCTACTCTGCTAAATATGCCTCTGCTTTTTATGGCCCTTTCCGCGATGCAGTTGGCTCCGCAAAAAACCTAGGTAAGGCAGATAAGAAAACCTACCAAATGGATTTCGCCAATGGTGACGAGGCTTTGCGGGAGATTGCCCTAGACATTAGCGAAGGCGCTGATATGGTGATGGTCAAACCTGGTATGCCTTATTTAGACATTATTCGGCGGGTAAAAGAAGAGTTCAATTACCCAACCTACGCTTATCAAGTGAGCGGTGAATACGCCATGCTCAAAGCTGCCGCACAAAATGGTTGGTTAGATCACGATGCCGTCATGATGGAATCATTGATGGCATTTAAACGTGCTGGTGCAAATGGGGTCCTCACTTATTTTGCTCTTGAAGCGGCCCGACTACTCAAAGCTACTAAATAAATCTTTTTTTATTTAAATTCGGTCAACTGCCTTAAGCGCTCAACAAAGCGTTGAGGTGGCATATAACCAATAACACGTTGGTTTTTTAATTCCACTGAGCTTTGATCAAATAACAAAATCCCTGGTGGGCCATATAAACCAAAGCGTTTTAATAAGGCCTGATTATCAACGCTATTTTTTGTGACATCGGCTTGCAACAATACAAATTGCTTTAATTCTTTGCTTACCTCTGGATTTGCAAAAGTATTCACTTCCATTTCTTTGCAACTAATACACCAGTCTGCATAAAAATCGAGCAACACTAATTTTTGGTCTTGTTTAGCTTTGCTTAATTGCGCATCGAGTTGTGTCGGAGAGTAAATTACTACAAAAGATATTTCACCCACCTGATGTATGGTTTGACCATTGATTGTTTTAACAGATCCAGCAGGATCATTTTTATCTAGCAATGGAGAGGCAATCCAGGCTGCAGTTGCCACTAGTAAAACGCCCAATGTACGTTGCAGCCAAATCATCCAGATACCAGTTGATGGGATCAAAATCCTGGCCTCTACAGCAATAAAAAGGAGCGGAAGACCCATACCTAAGGCCATCACAAATAGCAGTCCAGCGCCCAGGCTCATAGAACCAGTTTGAGCAATAAATGCTAGAACGCCTGCCAATGGAGCAGTAATACAAGGACTGGCAACTAGGGTAGAGATTCCGCCCAAAGCAAAAGCGCCCATTACACTGCCGCCTTTTTGACGTCCCGCCAACCTATCGATATGGTGATGCCATGACTGAGGTAGGCGTAGATCATATAGGCCGAATAAACTGCCTGAAAGAGCTAACAACAATAAAGCAAATGCAGCTAGCGCAATTGGGCTTTGCAGAGCCCTTTGCACACTCCCGCCTAGGGCTGCCATGAGGATGCCGGCCAAAGCGTAGATCAGGGCCATCCCAAGCACATAAGACATTGCCAGGATGCTTGCACGCCCTTTGGAAATGGTTTTACCGCCTTGCGAGCCAAAAATCACACTCGATAAAATGGGCAACATAGGAAGAACACAAGGTGTAAATGCCAAAGCAAGACCTAGAACAAAGAAGGCAAAAAATAGGTAGTTAGTAGAAGTACTCTCTAAGAAACGACCAATGGCGTTGACATCATCACGCTCACGCCATAAATTAGCCAAACTAAATTCAGCCTGAGATTGGACGTCTTTAGTTTGAGCTCCTTCGAGTAACTCTGGAATAGGAGCGGCTTTGACTCCTGGCCCAGCAAGTAAAAATGTGAGCGTCATCGGTGGGTAGCAAATCCCCGCCTCAGCACAGCCCTGCAGGCCTACTTCGACATGCATGGGCTTACCAGCTTGCGGTTTGACACCCAACAAGACCATAAACGGTTGCTTATATACCTGCAATTTTTTCTGAAAGGTCTCGTCAAACTTTTCAATACCAACTGGTAAGGCAGGATTGATATTTACCAATGCGTTTATTTGCGGTGCAGCCCCAAATTTGAGGGATTCCCGGTAAATGTAATAGCCTTTGGCAGGCAGGAACTCAATCTCAATTTGATTGGAATTTTCTAGCCAAGTCGCCTCAACCCGAAATGCTTTTTCTGGCGACAAAAAATCAGGCCCAGCAAATACTTGAGCTGATACAAAAAGAAATAACGCAAAAAACTTAGCCAAAATAAAATGAATTCTCATGTCTTCGAATTTACCTCAGCTTGCACCCATTGTCCGTATAGGGGTTCATATTGCTCCGGCGTAAGGGCCAAAATTTCTGGCAGGTCATAGGGATGCTTGTCTTTAATAAAGCTGGAGATTGCCTCCCATTTGCTCGCCATCGTTTTTGCAGACAAAAGAACCTCTTTTTCCTCGCAGATGCTGCCTTCCCAGCGATATACCGATAGCACCCCCTCGGTAATCTGTACACAGGCCGCAAGATGCATCTCTACCAAGGCTTTAGCTAAGCTTGTTGCAGCCTCCATATTAGGAAGTGTAGTTAGGACTACCAAGAGATCGTCAGCTTTGACTGGGGATTTTAGGGGCATGTTGTATTTATAACCCGTAAATGAAAAAAGCCAGACCGAAGCCTGGCTTTTTAACGTAACCGGGAGACTTAAGCCTCTTCAGCTACAACTGCTGTTTCTTCAACTTCTGGGCGATCAAGCAACTCAACCAAAGCCATTGGCGCATTATCACCATGACGGAAGCCAAACTTCAGAATACGAAGATAGCCACCTGGACGTGTTGCATAACGTGGGCCGAGCTCTGTAAAGAGTTTGGTCACGATATCACGATCACGTGTGCGATTAAATGCTAGGCGACGATTTGCTAAGTTATCTTTTTTACCTAAGGTAATTAAAGGCTCAACAACCATGCGCAATTCTTTTGCTTTTGGCAAAGTGGTTTTAATCACTTCGTGCTCCAAAAGAGAATTGGACATGTTGCGCAGCATCGCTAGGCGATGTGATGATGTTCTATTAAGTTTGCGTAAGCCGTTTCCGTGACGCATGATGCTTCCTTTCTAATTATTTCTCGAGGTTAGCTGGAGGCCAGCTTTCGAGTTTCATGCCAAGACTTAAGCCACGAGCCGCCAGTACATCTTTGATTTCATTCAAAGACTTACGACCTAAATTAGGCGTCTTCAACAATTCGTTCTCTGTACGTTGAATCAAGTCACCGATGTAATAAATGTTCTCAGCCTTCAGGCAGTTTGCAGAGCGAACTGTGAGCTCGAGGTCATCTACTGGACGCATCAACATTGGATCAACCATTGATGAGCGGCTTGGTGCTAGATCACCAGAAATTTCGCTGCTTTCGAGGGCTGCGAATACTACCAACTGATCAACCAAAATGGTAGCTGCTTGACGAATTGCTTCTTCTGGGGACAACACACCGTTGGTTTCGATCGTCATAACTAGACGATCTAAGTCGGTACGTTGCTCAACACGAGCGGATTCAACAGCATAGCTCACACGGCTTACTGGGCTAAATGAGGCATCCAAAACAATGCGACCAATAATCTTGGTAGCTTCATCATGATATTGACGCATATTGCCTGGTACATATCCACGGCCTTTTTCAACCTTGATCTGCATATCTAGCTTACCGCCAGCAGACAAGTGAGCAATAACGTGATCAGGGTTAATGATTTCTACATCATGTGGCAAATCGATATCTTTTGCGGTAACAACGCCTGGGCCTTCTTTACGCAAATTGATAGTGACTTCATCACGTGACTGCAATTTAAATACGATACCCTTGAGGTTCAACAAGAGATTTACTACATCCTCTTGAACACCATCTAAAGTAGAGTACTCATGTACAACACCTGCAATAGCTACTTCAGTTGGCGCATAACCAACCATCGAGGATAACAGCACACGACGTAATGCATTTCCGAGTGTGTGGCCATAGCCACGCTCGAACGGCTCCATAACAACCTTAGCTTGGTTGGCGGTAAGCGCTTCAACAGAAATAATTTTTGGCTTGAGCAAATTTGTTTGCATATTTTTTCCTTGAGAGTGCCTAATTAGCGTGAATACAATTCGACGATCAAACTTTCATTAATTTCACCGCTAATATCTTCACGGTCGGGCACTTGCTTGAATGTTCCTTCTAGCTTAGCTGCATCGACTGAAACCCAGCCAACTGCGGACATCTGCTGAACCAAATTGAGCGATTCTGTAATACGTGTTTGCTTCTTTGCTTTTTCACGAATTGCAATCACGTCACCAGGCTTAACCTGAATAGATGGGATATTCACAGCATTACCATTTAACATAACAGCGCAATGGGAAACTAACTGACGCGCTTCAGCACGTGTAGAACCAAAGCCCATACGGTAGACCACGTTATCAAGGCGTGACTCTAACAATTGAAGCAATGTTGAACCCGTATTGCCCTTACGACGCTCAGCTTCAGCGAAATAACGACGAAATTGACGCTCTAAAATTCCGTACATACGCTTAACCTTTTGCTTTTCACGCAATTGGTTGCCGTAGTCAGAAGTTCTTGAACCAGAGGTACGACCATGTTGACCAGGCTTAGTATCTAACTTGCACTTGTCTGACAGGGCGCGACGTGCGCTCTTTAAAAATAAGTCGGTACCTTCCCGACGTGATAATTTGGCCTTAGGGCCTAAGTAACGTGCCACGATGCTTTCCTTTCTTTGCCGCAGTCTTACGACCGGCGGTTAGTTCACCCTTTAATTCAGATGAACAGTGGGCTTTATAAAAAAATACTAAAACTTGTACTACCGACAACCTAGCTTAAATACGACGACGCTTAGGTGGACGGCAACCATTATGAGGAACTGGAGTTACGTCTTGAATCTCGGTAATTTTGATTCCCAAAGAATTCAATGCGCGAACTGCTGATTCACGACCTGGACCTGGGCCTTTGATCTGAACTTCCAAATTCTTGATTCCACACTCAACGGCCGCTTTACCAGCAACTTCTGCGGCTACCTGAGCAGCAAAAGGTGTTGACTTACGTGAGCCCTTGAAACCCTGGCCACCAGATGTTGCCCATGAAAGCGCATTTCCTTGACGATCAGTAATCGTAATAATGGTGTTATTAAAAGAAGCGTGAACGTGAGCGATACCGTCAGCTACGTTCTTTTTAACCTTCTTGCGTGCGCGCTGTGAAGCTGCAGAAGCGGATTGTTGTTTTGCCATGTCAATAAACTTTCTTGATTATTTCTTCAGTTGCAC
>CAIKGX010000013.1 GCA_903827075.1 uncultured beta proteobacterium
ATTTGAAGTTGTGAATACATATTGAGTTCCTTAAAAATAACTGCCGTTAATTTGTTGCTTGGCCAATATATTTGGCCTTGTGCTCTAGATCACTATCACTATCAGCATAACGTTGTGCGATTTCTCTAAATTCTTCATGAATTTGCAAAAAAGCATCGACCATGTCGGGATCAAAATGTGATCCTCCGCCCTCCTGAATAATTCCACAGGCTTTTTCATGGGGCATGCCCTCTTTGTAGATGCGTCTACTGATCAATGCGTCGTAGACATCAGCTACAGCCATTAAGCGTGCGGAGATCGGAATATCATCCCCGCCTATACCTTCTGGGTAGCCAGAACCATCCCATTTCTCTTGATGGGAATATGCAATTTCTTTGGCCATCTTTAAAAACTCCACATCTGTACCCAAAGATTTCTCAGCATTCGCTAAAGCATCACGGCCTAAGGTGGTATGGGTTTTCATGATCTCAAACTCATCGGGATCCAACTTACCGGGCTTAAGCAAGATACGATCAGGAATGCCCACCTTACCAATGTCATGCAATGGTGCTGATTTAAAGAGCATGCGAATCGCGCCCTCCGTAAGATAGTCAGAAAAACGAGGGTGAGATTGCAGGGCATTAGCTAAGGCTAATACATAGTATTGAGTGCGGCGAATATGATTGCCAGTATCCGAGTCTCTTGTTTCGGCCAGCGATGCCATCGACAAAATCGTGACATCCTGAATCGCCATCACCTCTTTAGTGCGCTCCGATACTTCTTTTTCTAAGTAGGTATTCTGATCACGCAAAAAGTCAGCAGCTGCTTTATTTTGTAATTGGGTTTTTACCCGCGCTAATACAATGGGTGGGCTAATGGGCTTGGTAATGTAATCAGAACCACCCAGCTCTAGACCTTTTTTCTCATCTTCCGCACCCGTCATGGCGGTCAAAAAGATAATGGGAATATCGCGAGTAGCAGGATCAGCTTTTAGGGTTTGACATACGTCGTAACCAGAAAGGCCAGGCATCATCACATCAAGAAGAATGAGATCCGGCTTTTTTTCAGCCTGCGCAATCTTAATGGCTTTCTCGCCATTATTTGCGACCTTCAACTTATAGAGGTCTTTTAATAAGCCGGAGATAAGGGATAAATTATCCGGAGAATCATCAACCACGAGGATTGTTGATTTTTCTAGTACCTCATTCATTGTGCACTCGAATCATCTCAAGACCATCGGATATTAATCATTATTGACACTTGATCATACCCAATGGAGTGGGACAAAACCACTCGTAAGCACCCTAAAATCCTAGTACATAACTACTGTTTTAGCCTATGAAAATTCACAGAGTGCAACCCTACTAATCAAAGATATCCATTTGATTGCCACCCGATTTTTTGGCTCGATACATCGACATATCAGCCAACTTGAGTATGTCATCAGGCGATTCTTGTTCATCAATAAATAATTTACAACCCACGCTCACGGTTGAGAAGTATTTAATATGGCCCTCTTCGACTGGAATTTCATACTTGACTGCTAATGCAGCAAGAATCTTTTTGGCAACAACAGTCATTTGGACGAGAGATTGCTCACGATCTGCATCGAGGTTACTAAGAACAACCACAAACTCATCCCCGCCAAATCGGGCTACGGTGTCGCTATCCCGCACACACAGCTGGAGGCGCTTGGCGGTCTCTATCAGAAGCAAATCTCCGACAGGATGGCCGTACTCGTCGTTCAACTCTTTGAGCGAGTCCAAATCCATGAATAACAATGCACCATATCGCCTGTTTCGCTTACTGACTGCCATGGCAGTCCGAATGCGATCAATTAAGAGATAGCGATTAGGGAGTTTAGTTAAAAAATCATAGAGGGCCAGATGCTGAATCTGGTCTGTCAAACGCTGCCGCTCCAACACGATGCTGACTAAGTTTGCAGCTACATCAATAGCGGTAATTTCTTCCGAAGTAGGATCGTGAATTTCGCGCCGATAACTCGCTAATGTGCCGAGAATTTCGCCATTTGACGAAAAGACTGGATGAGACCAGCAAGATTTAAAGCCGGCTTTATCAGCCAAGTCTCTGAATGAAACCCAATTCGGATGCGTTTCTATATTGTTTGCAAAGGAATTCTTGCCGCTTGCCACAGCATCACCGCAACTACCAACCCCAAGACCAAGAACCAAAGACTCCACCGCCTCATTAAAGAACGAGGGAATACCAGGGGCAGCAGCCACAGTGAAGTGTTTTTTATCTTGATCCAATATCAGCACACTGCAAGAAACTCCAGGTTGATCTTTTTCTACATCAGCAACAATTTGCAATAAGACCTTATCGACGGAAACATCTTCTGCCAGCATCTCCAAGACAGCATTACGTGATGCCTCTTGTTTATCCGCCCGCTCTTTAATGCTGATGTCTTCAATAATTCCCCATACCAATTTACTCCCATCCACATTATTAAGCATGAATCCCCGTAAGGAAATCGGAAAGCGTGAGCCATCTTTACGGATATATTCTTTTCGGTTTGGGCCAAAAAATCCAGTGCGATTGAGGTCATCAATTTGACCTTGTTCTTGCTCTGCATACTCAGGCGGAGTGATGTCCCAAAAAGACAGTTTTAAAAACTCCTCTTTGGTATATCCGGTATATTCCAATAAAGCCCCGTTGACCTCAAGAAACTCTCCTGTGCCGTGATCAATCATTGCCATGCCGATAGGGGAGTAATCAAATAGAACCTGAAACTTTTCCTCTGAGCGGCGTAGCTTATTCTCGACTGTTTGACTACCTAGATTGAAGGTTTTGAATTCAGCGTGATCATCCTTATGTTGCTGAGCAATGTCATGAAATTCCCCATTGGCAGCGATAAAGGCATCAACCACCAGCGGATCAAAGTGACTGCCCTTCTTCCCCAGGATTTCATTTACTGCATCTTGATGGGTCCACTCTTTTTTGTAGACACGTTCGCTTACTAATGCATCGTACATATCAGCCACGGCCATAATCCTGGCAGATAAAGGAATATTGAGACCTTTTAGCCCTTTGGGGTAGCCCTGTCCATCCCAGCGCTCATGGTGAG
>CAIKGX010000014.1 GCA_903827075.1 uncultured beta proteobacterium
ACTTCATGATTTATGAAACCAGTAATCCCTCTAGCATTGTGTCCTGCCTATTTGCCGCCAGGGAGAATGCGCGCGTTATTCGCGGCAAGATCACTTCAGAGGTTTGGGAAACACAAAACACCACCTGGCTTGAGCTGCAAAGAATACTAGAGGCGCGCCATCAGGCCGATCCAAGTCGCTTACTGGATTGGGTGAAGCATCGCTGCCATTTATTTAGGGGGGTGATGCACGGCACCATGCTCAAGAATGAAGCCTTCTATTTTATGAATGTGGGCACTCTTTTAGAGCGCGCCGATAACACTGCCCGTATTTTGCAAACCAAATATGAAGATCAGGATACTCTGAAGGTCTTACGCACCGATGAGAAAGACGCCAAAGAAAGCATTGAGGGTGCCGATGGGGACTTCTTTGACTTCTACCATTGGGCCGCCTTACTTCGTTCAGTTTCGGCATTTGAAATCTATCGCCAAATCTATTCAGATCAAGTGACGCCAAAGCTAGTAGCTAAATTACTCATTTTTAATAAACAAATGCCGCGCTCCTTAGTGTGCTGTGTCAATGAACTCATTCCACTTATCTCTGAGATGAAAAATCAGCAATCCAAAGAAATTGAACGCTTATTAGGTAAGCTAAAAGCTAGTCTGGACTACTCTGATATTGATGAGGTCTTCTCACAAGGCTTAGAGGAATTCATTGATGAATTCTTAGAGCGAATTAATCACATTGCAGATGAATTTAGTAACGCTTATCTCATTCCATTGGCTGTAGCCTGAAGAACCTTATGCACCTTAAGATATGCCATCGCACTGAATACCGTTATGAATCTCCGGTCCGCTATTCCATTCAAGAATTACGCTTAACTCCGTCCAAGCTAGCGGGACAGCAAGTGGATAAATGGAAAATTAGCACTCCTATTAAAGCAACTGGCTCTATTGATACTTTTGGTAATCACTGTAGCGTTTTTGTCCAAGAAAATCCCTATACCTCGATGATGATTGAGGCAGAGGGCGAGGTACATACGCAGGATGCTTTTGAGTTTATTGATGATGCTAAAGCAGTATCGCCATATTATCTTCTTCAACAAACCAATTTGACTGAACCCTCAGAGGAGATGATGGCCTACTTTTCTTCCTCCCTGCCCAAGAAAAATGCGGTCGATGAGGTTCTCAAACTCGCCTCCGCCGTTCAAGGTGCAATCACCTACTCACCAGGTGAGACAACTTTTGAAACGACTGCTATTCAATCTTTTGCTATGAAATCGGGTGTTTGCCAAGATCATGCACACATCATGCTGTCCTTGTGCCGCGCCTCCGGAATTCCTGCGCGCTATGTCAGCGGCTATTTCTTTGCGGAAGAATCCCCTAATCTTGCTAGTCATGCGTGGATTGATTTTTGTAGTGATATCAAAAAGGGTATCTGGACTAGCGTTGACATTACGCATGCCTGCCTGATTGACTCACGCCATATTCGCCTTGCGATTGGTAGGGACTACTACTCTGCCGCCCCTGTAAAGGGCGTTCGAACCGGTGGTGACGGAGAAAAGCTCAGCGCTAGCATCTCTATTTCGCAATTGAACTAAACAGCACCCCATATAAGAGATAATTCAAAGAAATAGATTAAAGGGGTTGCGGGATGACTTATTGTGTTGGACTTTGCCTTAAGGATGGTTTAGTTTTTTTATCTGACACCCGCACCAATGCCGGAGTGGATCAAATCGGTACCTTCCGAAAAATGAGTTTGTTCCAAAAGAATCATGATCGCTTTTTTACCTTAATGAGCGCTGGCAATCTGGCTATTACCCAAGCCGTAAAAGAAATTCTGCAGCAAGGCCAACTACTGGGTGGTAACAATCTATGGAATGTAGAAAATACTCATGATGCTGCTGTAGTGGTGGGCGATGCAATCAAACAGGTTTATGAACGTGATCACCAATCATTAGAAAAAGCTGGTATTGATTTCAATTGCAATCTCATCTTTGGTGGCCAAGTAAAGGGTGAGCGTCCACGCCTCTTTAATATTTATTCGGCCGGCAACTTTATTGAAGCTACTCCCGAAACATGTTATTTTCAGATTGGTGAATCTAAATATGGAAAACCCATTTTAGATAGAGTGCTGAACTTTGATACCCCCCTCAATCTCGCAACCAAGTGTGCGCTGATTTCTATGGACTCGACCCTCAAGAGTAATATTTCTGTGGGCATGCCATTAGATTTACTGGTGTATGAAAAAAACGCTTTGCAAGCCACCAAACTCGTCACTATTGATGAATCAAACCCCTACTTTCAGATGATTCATGAGCGCTGGGGTGAAAAACTGCGCGAGGCATTCAACTCTATTGCTGAGCCTAGCTGGTCAGGGGCGCATAAATCCCACGCAATTTCTTCGCCAGCTAAAAAGATGAGCCCTGTCCCAATCAATCTGAGCCCCAAGAAAGTTCCCGCTAAAAAGACAGTCAAGCCCATCAATAAACCCGTTGTAAAAAGAGTTTTGGCAACAAAAAAGGTGGCTGTAAAGGCTAAAGCCTAAACACACCACCTTTGCATTACCAAAGACCCAGATTATCACCTGGGTCTTTTTGCTTTTTACGCTGCTTAAGCCTCTTTCTTACCCAACATTTCCCAGGTTGCCACTACGCTATCGGGATTCAGGGATATTGAAGTAATGCCTTTAGCTACCAACCAACGTGCAAAATCTGGATGATCTGAAGGGCCTTGACCGCAAATACCAACGTATTTGTTCTGCTTGCGGCAAGCATCAATGGAACGCGCAATCATAAATGTGACTGCAGGATCACGTTCGTCAAAGTCAATCGCGAGTAACTCCATACCTGAGTCGCGATCCAACCCTAATGTGAGTTGAGTCATATCATTGGAGCCGATAGAGAAACCATCGAAGTGCTCCAAAAATTCATCGGCCAAAATCGCATTGGATGGAATCTCGCACATCATAATGAGACGCAAACCATTTTCACCACGCTTAAGGCCGAAGTTCGCCATCATCTCGATGACGCGCTTAGCCTGATTAATCGTACGCACAAATGGAACCATGATCTCCACGTTGTCTAAGCCCATATCTTCACGCACACGCTTCATAGCTGCGCACTCTAGGGCAAATGCTTCACCAAAATCTGCAGATACATAACGTGAAGCGCCGCGGAAGCCCAGCATCGGGTTTTCTTCATCTGGTTCATAACGGGATCCGCCAATGAGTTTTTTGTATTCGTTTGACTTAAAGTCAGATAAACGCACAATGACTGGCTTTGGATAGAAAGCGGCGGCAATGGTTGCTACGCCCTCAACCAACTTATCCTCGTAGAACTGACGTGGGCTTGCATAACCGCGGGCAACACTCTCAACAGCGCGCTTTAAATCTGGGTCAATGTTTGGATATTCCAATACGGCGCGTGGGTGAACGCCAATATAGTTATTAATGATGAATTCAAGACGGGCTAAACCAACACCAGAATTGGGTATTTGACAGAAATCAAATGCCAACTGAGGATTGCCAATATTCATGGTGATCTTCACTGGAATCTCAGGCAATACGCCTCGAGATATTTCAGTGACTTCAGTTTCTATCAAGCCATCATAGATATGACCCTCATCACCTTCGGCACAGGAGACTGTCACCATCATGCCGTCTTGTAAGTGCTCAGTGGCATCGCCACAACCCACAACTGCAGGCACACCTAATTCACGGGCAATAATTGCTGCGTGGCAAGTACGACCGCCACGATTAGTCACAATGGCAGAAGCGCGTTTCATCACGGGCTCCCAGTTGGGGTCTGTCATATCGGCAACCAATACATCGCCTGGCTGAACACGATCCATTTCGCTGGGATCGCGAATGATGCGAACTGGACCTGCGCCAATTTTTTGACCAATTGCACGACCCTTGGCTAAGACCTTGGAGCTACCTTTGAGTTTGTAGCGCATTTCTACTTGTCCGGCAGCCTGGCTCTTCACCGTCTCAGGACGCGCTTGGAGAATATAGATGCGACCGTCTTGTCCGTCTTTACCCCACTCGATGTCCATTGGACGTCCGTAGTGTTTTTCAATAATGACAGCGTACTTTGCTAACTCGGTAATATCAGCATCTTCTAAAGAAAAGCGATTGCGCTTCTCTGGGCTCACATCAACAGTAATCACTTTTTCAGCGAAACCTGTTGGAGCAAATTGCATCTGAATAAGCTTAGAACCCAATGAGCGACGAATAATCGCTTTCTTGTCTTGAGCCAAAGTAGTTTTAAAGACATAGAACTCATCTGGGTTCACGGCACCCTGGACTACTGTCTCGCCCAAGCCATAGCTGGAGGTAATAAATACGACATCTTCAAAGCCAGATTCTGTATCCAGCGTGAACATGACACCAGCCGCACCCAAGTCAGATCGAACCATGCGCTGAATACCGGCTGACAAAGCCACTTCGGCATGAGCAAAACCTTTGTGAACACGGTAAGAGATCGCGCGGTCGTTGTACAAAGAAGCAAATACTTCACGAATCTTTGTCAAGACGTCGTCGATACCCTCAACGTTCAGGAAGGTTTCTTGTTGCCCGGCGAAGGAAGCATCGGGCAAGTCCTCGGCAGTCGCAGATGAGCGAACAGCAAAAGAACCTTTGCCAGAATCATCTAAGGCTTTAAATGCCGTACGAATCTCTTTATCAAGACGCTCTTGAAATGGAGCGGTTTCGATCCAGCCGCGGATTTCTTTACCAGCCTCGGCTAATGCACGCACATCATCAATATTGAGATTTTCCAAACGCTTTTGAATGCGCTCAGTCAAGTTGTTGTGCTCTAGAAAATCACGGAATGCCAAAGAGGTTGTCGCAAAACCGGTGGGTACTCGCACACCCGTAGAGGCCAATTGAGAAATCATCTCTCCCAATGAAGCATTCTTACCGCCGACAGATTCCACATCTGTCATGCGTAGCTGCTCAAAAGGTAAAACATAGGCATTTGCTACATTGCTATTTTGTTGCTGTTGGTTGGACATAAAATACTCTCTAAAGATAAGGAAACTGGTCGAGCGGCCGAGCAAAATACGGCATACTTCATTAACTTCATATTGTAGTGCTGACCACGACTTTTAGGCCAATCCCATGTCTACCCAAACCCGTATTGTTTTTATCGTCTCTGACGGTACCGGCATCACTGCCGAGAACTTCAGCCAATCGATTTTGGCGCAATTTGAGGCCACTTTTAAGCACATTCGCGTCCCTTTTGTGGATAGCACTGAAAAAGCCCATGACGCAGTCAGCAACATCAATCAAGCCGCCTCAAAATATGGAGTCCAGCCGATCGTATTCACCACTTTGGTGAATCCAGAACTCAATGCGATTGTCGGCAAAGCGAATGGCCTAATTTTGGATATGTTCCAGACTTTCGTAGCCCCTCTGGAACACGCTCTAGGGATTAAATCCACCCATGCCATGAATCGCCTGCATCACAATGCGGATACAGATGCCTATAGAAATCGAATTGAGGCTATCAATTACTCTTTAGCCCACGATGATGGTCAATCCAATAAAAATTTGGCTGAAGCGGATGTCATCCTAGTGGGTATCTCCCGCGTAGGCAAAACCCCAACCAGTCTTTACTTGGCCATGCAATATGGCATGAAGGCGGCAAACTATCCCTTGATCCCAGAGGATTTTGAGCGAGGACAGTTACCCAAAGATTTAGTGCCCTACCGTCACAAGATTTTTGGCCTCATGATTGATGCAGAGCGCTTGTCAGAAATTCGGAATGAACGCAGACCCGGCAGTAACTATGCTAAGCTAGAGAATTGTCGTTATGAGATTAATGAAGCCACTTCAATGATGAAGAAAGCCTCGATTCCCTGGGTGATCACTACGAGTAAATCCATTGAAGAAATTGCGACCACAGTCCTGCAGTCCATTAAATCTGATAAAACGATCTTAGGCTAAGGTACTGTGTTTTAAACGCGCCTTGCGCGAACGGTTTCAAATAAGCAAACAGCCGCTGCCGTAGAAACGTTGAGTGACTCTACACGGGGATCAATTGGAATAGAAACTCCCTTAGCCTGAGCCATCAATTCTTCAGAAACGCCCTGACCTTCACTTCCCATTACCCAAGCAACTGGGTGGATCAGCTCTTTACGCATAGCAAAGAGATCTATCGAACCATCTGCAGTAGCTGCCAATAAGGGGGCCGTGACCGCACTGAGCACCTGCTGATGAGACCAGCCCTCATAAAGATCCAATAAACGGTGCGCGCCCATACCTGCACGCAAGACCTTGGTGGACCATAAATGAGCACAACCAGATAAAGCAAGCACTTGAGTAAATCCTGCAGCGGCTGCAGTACGCAAAATCGACCCAACATTACCCGCATCTTGAATGCGATCCAAAATCACTACATCACCCGCCAAGGTGGCAATCGATTGGGGTGGCGCAAGACAAGATTGAGGTAGATCTAAAAGCCCTGCAATATGGGGTGCATTTACTAATTCACTTAATACATCCCACAGGCCTTTATCGAGTTGATAGATGCGCGTATCGGGACACATTTCCAGATGGGAATACACCGCCTCTGCAATTTCAGTATTTTGCAAACCTAATTCAGAAGTGATGAGTATTTTTAGTGCCGGATCGCCAACCCAGGTTTGCACCAAATGAATTCCTTCTAAGAGGGCCTGACCGCGCGCTATTCTGGCTTTCTGACCTTTAGCGCCTGTCGCCTGTAAAAGACGAATTTCTTTAAACAGAGAATTATCTTTCGAGGTGATGCATTCTATTTTCGCTTCAAGATTCATATCTTCGCCACTTGGCTGGCCATCTCTACAACATTACGCACGGGTGAGAAGCTGCGACGATGTTCGTCGCAAGCACCAAATTCTTTTAAGGCGGCAAAGTGCATTTCTGTTGGATAGCCCATATGTTGTGCAAAACCATACTGCGGAAAGCGCTCATGCAACTTGATCATTTGCCGATCTCGTGTGACCTTAGCCAAGATAGATGCTGCCGAAATGGCGGGCTCTTTAGCGTCCCCTTTAATAATCGCTTCAGCAGCTATAGGGAGTTCGGGACAGCGATTACCATCGATCAGAGCCTTATCTGGCCATCCACCTAATCGTGTGGTGAGGTCTTCAATAGCGCGGCGCATGGCCAGCATAGTTGCTTGCAGAATATTGATTTCATCAATCTCCACTGGGCTAGCCTGACCAATTCCCCAGGCCTTTGCTTTCAATTGTATTTGTTCGAATAAAAACTCGCGACGACTCGCAGATAGCTTCTTAGAGTCCTTTAAACCGTCGATTGGCTTATGAGGATCAAGCACTACCGCACCTGCCACAACGTATCCAGCTAATGGGCCACGACCTGCCTCATCTACTCCGCAAATCCACATCACTTTGGTATCGCTCATCATTTCTGGCGACTGGCTGTAATTGTTTGCGCAACTGCCTGGGCTACGAGTAAGCCAGTTGGCCGACGCAAGGTTTCATGCATCTGTGCAAACCGAATTTTGAGCTCGCTAACTTTGGCTGGATGATTAAGCCAGTCAAGCAAAGCATCGGCCAGCTTATCCGGGGTCGCATCGTCTTGAAGTAATTCTGGAACAACAAACTCACCGCAGAGGATATTGGGTAAACCAACGTAGGGAAGATAACCTTGTCTTTTCATAATCTGCGCAGTAAGCCAAGGTACCTTATAAGAAATCACCATGGGCTTTTTCCAGAGCGCAGCTTGCAAAGTGGCTGTACCGCTAGCAATCAGCACCACATCTGCTGCTTCCAAAACTTCATCAGCCATACCATCAATCAAGTGCATTTCAATATCCGGATTGTGTTGTTTGGTTTTTAATAAGAGTTGTTCAAGGGGCGCAAGAAGTCTTGGTGTAGCGACTGGAATTAAGAAACTAAGCTTCTGCCCTTTGAGTCGATGGGTGAGCATTTGCATTGTTTCAAAAAAGACTGGGGCAATGTGTTCAATTTCAGAGCCACGACTTCCTGGCAGAACGGCGATGACTAAGCCCTCTAGCGCATCATTTGGCAGATTTAGTAACTGAGTCAGTTTTACTCGTGCACTGCTCGTGTTTGGCTCTGGGGGAATATCGCTGGCAAGTGGATGACCAACATAGGTGGCAGTCACCCCAGCGCGCTCGTAAATCTCCGCTTCAAATGGAAAGATGCAGAGCATCCGTTCAACAGCCTGCTTAATTTTATGAATGCGTCCTGCACGCCATGCCCAAATGGAAGGGGAAACCAAATGTAGCGTTGGAATCCCTGCTTTGCGTAATACCAACTCAACACCGAGATTAAAATCTGGAGCGTCAACCCCTAGATACACATCAGGTCGATTTTCACCAAGAAGGCTGGCAATCAATTCACGACGAAGTTTCAGAATCGCTGGTAACTGTTTGATTGCCTCAACATAACCTCGCACACTCAAGGTCTCCATCGGCCAGTCTGAGCGCAGACCTTCAGCCTGCATACGAGGGCCGCCAATGCCATAGATTTCTATTCCGGACATGTCCGGTATCTGATTGAGCGCACTCAATGCTGGCGCAGCAAGCAAATCACCCGAAGGTTCACCGGCTACACAGGCTAATTTTGGCAAAGCCAACCTATCGTTTATCGAATAATGCCGCGTGTTGAAGCGGCAATAAAATCATGAAACAGCGCAAGTTTTTCTGCAGTGGGTGCATCGGCGGCATTCGCTTCTACCATCTTCGCAATTTCTACTTTAGCGTCCTCAAAACTGAGGCCGTCTTTATAAAGCACTTTATAGGCCTGACGTAATGCCGAGATCGTTTCAGTTGAAAAGCCTCTGCGCTTCAATCCTTCCACATTAATTCCATGAGGAGAGGCCTTATCGCCAGCAGCAATCACAAAAGGAGGAATATCTTGCACCAAAGCAGAAGCGCCGCCCAGCATGGCATGTTGGCCAATGCGCACAAATTGATGCACACCAGACATGCCACCCATAATCGCCCAGTCATGTACTTGAACATGACCAGCTATTTGCGCATTGCTAGCAAAAATAGTGTGATTACCAATCTGGCAGTCATGCGCAATATGCACATAAGCCATGATCCAATTGTCACTACCAACTCGAGTAACTCCGCCGTCCTGAATAGTCCCCGTATGAATACTCGTGTACTCACGAATCGTATTGCGATCACCGATAATCAATTCCGTCGGTTCTCCACGGTATTTCATATCCTGTGGGGGACCACCGATAGTGGCAAAGTGTGCAAAATTATTCTCTTTACCAATTGTGGTGTGACCCTCGATCACTGTATGGGAACCGACTTTAGTCCCAGCACCAATCTTGACATTGGGACCAATGACAGAATAAGGTCCAATCTCGACATCACTGGCAAGTTCCGCCTTACTATCAACTATGGCAGAGGCATGAATCCGAGTCATTACGCCCCTTTCTTGCGTACGGCGCAGGTGATATCTGCTTCGGCAGCTAGCTCGCCATCTACCGTAGCTTTAACGTGAAACTTGTAAATACCCGCTTTCTCACGCTGATAGGTAGCAACCATCACTAATTGATCACCAGGTACAACTGGCTTCTTAAATCGCGCGCCATCAATACCAGCAAAGTAGTAAACAGCATCATCCTGTTTTTCTTCAGAGAATGTGAGCAAGGCTGCAGTTTGTGCCAAGGCTTCAATAATCAATACACCAGGCATCACTGGATAGTCTGGAAAATGTCCCTGAAAAAAAGGTTCATTAATCGTCACATTCTTAATGGCAGTAATGCTTCCTTTTGGAGAAAACTCCAACACCCGGTCAACCAATAAAAAAGGATATCGATGTGGCAGCAACTTCATGATTTGGTTGATATCGATTGCGGCTGCTTTACTCATATGATTACCTGCTAAGAAAATTTAAATAACAAAAAATTGTTGGGTAAGATTTTCGAAAATCGATCGATTAAGACTCGGTTTTTCTATCTCTATCCAATAAACGCAAGCGTTGACGTATTTTATCCAGACCACGAAGAATGGCAGCATTTTTCTCCCAAGCGTTATGGGGCATGGATGGATAAACGCCCGTGTAATGCTGTCCTGGCTCATTAATTGAACGAATTATTGATGTATTACCAGAAACCGTAGTTCTATCTGCGATAGTCAGATGGCCGGCAAAATTCGCTGCCCCACCAATGATGCAGAAATTGCCAATTTTGGTGCTGCCGGATATAGCTGCACAGCCCGCAATAACGCAACCATTGCCAACGATGACGTTATGTGCAATTTGCACTTGATTATCAATTTTGGTACCAGAACCAATCACCGTGTCACTCATGGCACCCCGATCAATCGTTGTGGAAGCCCCAATCTCAACATCATTGCCAATCGTCACGCCGCCCGTTTGCGGAATCTTGACCCACTCTCCGCCTGTAGCCGAAAAATCAGGGGCAAACCCAAAACCATCAGCGCCAATCACTGCGCCGCTATGAATGATGCAACGCTCGCCAATGCTGGTATCGGAATAGATTGATACGTTGGGATAAATTAGGGCATCGCTAGCAATAGTGCTTTTTCTGGAGATAGAAGTATTACCCAATACGACAACGCGCTCACCTAAAGTGACGCTAGGGCCAATTTGTACAAAAGGCCCAATATGGCAAGAACTAGGTATGACGGCGGTAGGATCTACAACTGCACTCGGATGTATGCCGGGCACATAGATGGGATTAGATAATTTTGCAAAATACTGCGCCATTCGGGCAAAGGTGGCATAGGGATTTTTTGCAACAAAGTAAACCCTTTTAGCAGAATGCGTTCCCGGATTTGCTTGCAAAAAATCGAGGTCTGCCCGACTAACAATCAATGCGCCAGCGCTACTATTGCTTGCCTGTTGACGATACAGTGGGTTTGAGAGAAAAGATATCTGCTCGGCTTGCGCGAGTTCTAGTGGTGCAAGACCATGAAAAGCTAGAGAGGCCTCCCCCACCAAGCTTGCTTGAAACTGTTCGGCCAGCTCGATGGCGGTGGGCATACGACTTATTTTAGGTTATTTAATGCCTTGATGACATCATCAGTGACGTCAACCTTGGGATTAGCATAGGCTGGATCTTGAATAATGACATCCAATTTTCTTTGCTCAGCAACCTGCTTTAGTGCAATATTGGCTTTTTCTGCTACCTTGCCACGCTCTTCAAAGTTTCTCTGATTTAAGTCTTCGGTATATTCGCGTTGCTTACGTTGAAGCTCACGATCCTGGTCTGCCAACTCTCGTTGACGACGAACACGCTCTGCTTCATTCATAACCGCAGCATCGCGATCCAATTTTTCTGCAGCGGTCTTAATTTTTTGAGCGGCATCACGCAATTCATTTTGACGCTTAGCAAATTCATTTTGTAATCTCGTCTGACTTTGTTTTGCCAGATTCGATTCATTGAATACTTTTTCAACGTTAACTGCTCCAAGACGCGTACCAGCATCTTGTGCAAATGCTTGCGGCATTGCAATTGCTGCCGAGAAGGCGACTAAACTCAATGTAACCCACTGAGAAGATTGACGAAGCTTCATAACACTTTCCTTAAACAATTAAAACGCTGTACCAACTTGGAACTGCAAGCGCTGGATATTATCCGTAGGCAAAGACTTGATCGGAATACCATAGCTGAATTTTAGCGGACCTAATGGTGATATCCATGATATCCCCAAGCCATAAGAATATCGTAATACTAGATTGATATTCTGCCCGTAAACGTTACCGCCGTCTACGAAGGCAAAAGTTCTCAATGTTTTATCTACCCCAGAACCCGGAACGGGGACGGTATATTCAATATTGGTCACGATCTTGGACTGCCCGCCAGTAGGCTGGTTTGTGCCAGTATTCGTATTGTAATAAGTAGGACCTAAGGATCCTGGGGAGTAGCCGCGGACAGATCCGATACCACCCACATAGTAGTTTTTAGTAATTGGGAAGGGATTATCGCCA
>CAIKGX010000015.1 GCA_903827075.1 uncultured beta proteobacterium
CTGGCTTTGCTGCTGCAGGTGTTGACGTTCTGTTATGCGGCCCCATTCCAACTCCGGGCGTTGCCTATCTCACGAAAGCTTTGCGTCTTTCTGCAGGCATTGTGATCTCTGCATCACACAATCCCTATCAAGATAACGGCATTAAGTTTTTTTCCGCCAATGGCGACAAGCTTTCAGATGATTTTGAATTGGCTATTGAGGCAGAATTAGAAAAGCCCATGGGCTGCGTCAGCTCAGAGGAGCTGGGTAAGGCTTTTCGTTTAGACGATGCCGCTGGCCGTTATATTGAATTTTGTAAATCTACTTTTCCTGGCGATTTAAACCTCAAAGGTTTAAAGCTTGTAGTCGATTGCGCTAATGGCGCTGCTTATCACACAGCCCCTCATGTCTTTCATGAACTCGGTGCAGAAGTGATTTCTATTGGTGTTCACCCTGATGGTCGCAATATCAATGATGGTTGTGGTGCGACGGCCCCAGCCGCTTTGATTGCTAAAGTGAAAGAAGTGGGTGCTGATCTGGGTATTGCTTTGGATGGTGATGCAGATCGCTTGCAAATGGTCGATGCCACAGGCAGATTATTTAATGGTGACGAGCTGCTTTATGTATTAGCTAAAGACCGGATTAATCAAGGACAGGCCTTGGGTGGGGTAGTAGGCACACTAATGACGAACTTGGCTATAGAAAATGCCATTAAAGACTTGGGAATTGGTTTTGAGCGGGCTAAGGTTGGCGATCGATACGTCTTGGAATTACTCAAACAAAAGGGCTGGATCATCGGCGGAGAAGGTTCTGGCCATTTACTTTGTCTTGATCGGCATTCCACTGGTGATGGCACAATTGCGGCATTGCAGGTACTTGCTGCTATGAAGCAAAAAAATCAAAGTTTGGCGCAATTGCTAGCTACAGTGAAAATTTTCCCGCAAGTACTCTTAAGCATCAAATTTAAGGCTGGCTATGACTGGAAAACAGACGAGGCAATTCAGTCCCAAATAGCTAAGGTAAAAGCAGAGCTCAAGGGTAAGGGTAGGGTGTTGATTCGGGCCTCGGGCACCGAACCTGTACTTCGGGTTATGGTGGAATCTGCCGACGGGGATGAGGCTATGAGCGCAGCTAAGAGTATTGCCAATCTAGTGCCGGTTTCCTAAGTAATTGATTTATATGAATAATAATTCTTTATCGGCTTTGTCATAAAAGGGTAATACACAAAACGTATCGTTCCAGTATCGCGATGTTGCGTTATCTATCTAAGGACCGATTAAATGAACTCTTTCTTGAAAAAAGCACTTCTGATTAGTGCTATTTCTATCGCACCAGCTGCATTTGCTGTGGACATGACGGGTGCTGGCGCAACATTCCCTTACCCAATTTACGCTAAGTGGGCTGAAGCATTTAAAGCTAAAACTGGCTCAAACTTGAACTATCAATCCATTGGTTCTTCAGGTGGTATCAAACAAATCAAAGCGAAAACGGTTGATTTCGGTGCAACTGACAATCCAGTGAAATTCGATGATTTGGAAAAAGATGGCATGGTTCAGTTTCCAGCCATTATTGGTGGTGTTGTTCCCGTGATTAACGTGGATGGTGTTAAGCCAGGCGAAATCAAATTAGACGGCCCAACATTGGCTGACATTTTCCAAGGCATTATTTCCGATTGGGGTGATAAGCGTATTGCGATCATGAACCCAGGCGTGAAGATTCCTTCTGGCCCAATTACGGTTGTTCACCGTGCTGATGGTTCGGGTACAACGGCAATCTTTACTGATTATTTGGCTAAGACCAGCTCACTCTGGAAAGACAGCGTTGGTGCCGGTGCTGCAGTTAAATGGCCCGCTGTTTCCTCAGTTGGTGGTAAAGGTAACGAAGGTGTTGCTGCTAACGTATCCCGTGTAAAGAACTCGGTTGGTTATGTTGAGTATGCTTACGCTAAGAAAAACAAAATGACTTACATTTCTTTGAAAAATAA
>CAIKGX010000016.1 GCA_903827075.1 uncultured beta proteobacterium
CAGCGGCACGACCACCAAACAAGATTGCCAACTCTTCCAACATGCGGTCTTTATAAAGATTGACGCGATCAAATTCAGGAAGCTGCCATGTCACACCTAATGCCATACCACGCGGCATGATGGTGACTTTATGAACCGGGTCCGCCTTAGGCAACACCTTGGCTACCACTGCATGGCCAGACTCATGAAAAGCCGTATTGCGACGCTCTTCTTCGCGCATGACTGCAGACTTACGCTCAGGACCCATATAGATCTTGTCTTTAGCATCCTCGAAGTCTTTCATATCTACGGCACGCTTATTACGCCGTGCAGCAAATAAGGCAGATTCATTAACGAGGTTAGCCAAATCTGCACCAGAAAATCCAGGTGTACCACGTGCTAATACGGCTGCATCAACATCGGGATCGATAGGCACCTTACGCATATGCACTTGCAAAATTTGTTCACGGCCGCGGATGTCTGGCAAGCCAACGTGGACTTGACGATCAAACCGACCTGGACGCAATAAAGCCTTATCCAACACATCAGAACGGTTTGTTGCGGCGACCACAATCACGCCGCTATTGCTTTCAAAGCCATCCATCTCGACGAGCATTTGATTCAATGTTTGCTCACGCTCATCATTACCACCACCCATACCAGCGCCACGATGACGACCCACTGCATCGATCTCATCAATAAAGATGATGCAAGGAGAATTCTTTTTCGCGTTCTCAAACATATCGCGCACACGGGATGCGCCAACGCCGACAAACATCTCGACGAAGTCTGAACCAGAGATCGAGAAGAATGGAACCTTAGCTTCACCTGCAATCGCACGCGCCAGCAAGGTCTTACCCGTTCCAGGAGGACCCACTAACAATATTCCGTGAGGAATGCGGCCGCCGAGTTTTTGGAACTTCTGCGGATCTTTTAAGAAATCCACAATTTCAAATACTTCTTCTTTAGCCTCATCACAACCTGCCACATCGGCAAAGGTGACTGTGTTGCTGTTTTCATCTACCAAACGCGCTTTGGATTTACCGAATGAGAATGCCCCACCCTTACCGCCACCTTGCATCTGACGCATCATGAAAAACCAAAAACCAATAATCAATAAAGTAGGTCCGAGGTAATACAAAGCAGAGACCAACATATTGGGTTCGTCATCCGCTTTACCGGTAACTTGAACGCCGTATTTCATGAGGTCACCCACCATCCAGATATCCCCTGGAGAAATAATGGAATATTTATTGCCGTCGTTTGGCGTGACCTGCAAGGTACGACCCTGAACGTCGACTCGCTTGACTTTGCCTACCTTGGCATCGTCCATGAATTGAGAGTAGGTGACCTGTGCTTGATCCTTGGGCTTATCAAACTGTTTAAAAACAGTAAAAAGTACCAGGCCCACAATGAGCCACACACCAATTTTTTGCAACATATTGCTGTTCAAAAAGAGACCTTTGCCGGATTAATCCGGGAGTTAAAGCGGATTGCTATACCTAAGTATTTGATTCTACTACCAGCCTTTTTCAAGGGCTAGGAGCCTATTTATTTAATAAACCCCTATATTTAGTGGGTTATTTGGGTGGTTTGAAGCTTCTACCAAGCAAAAAGATTTCGGAGGATTTGGCTCTAGAAGCTTTTGGCTTTCTAGATGCGACAGTTTTAAAGACCTTTTTAAAGGATTCCACAATCTGGCTATACCCACTGCCATTGAAGCATTTAATCAGTAGAGCGCCTTCTGGCTTGAGATGCTGAATCGAAAAATCCAAGGCAATTTCCGCTAAAAAGGCCATTCGAGCAGCATCCGCCACACCCACTCCAGAGAGATTGGGAGCCATATCAGACAAAACCAGATCCACTTTCCCATCAGCATCAGAAGGTAATAGTGCTTCTAGTGCCTTTAAACCTTCATCTTCACGAAAGTCACCCTGAATAAAGCTCACATCAGCGATATCTTCCATTGGCAGAATATCGATCGCAATGATGATCCCATCCGGTTTGCCAGACTCTATCTTCGGATTGTTCTTGCCTAACTCAGTTAAGCGATTGCGTGCGTACTGACTCCAGCTCCCAGGGGCGCTCCCTAAATCCACTATCGTCATACCTGCTTTGATGAGGTGATCTTGCTCGTCGATCTCGCTCAGCTTATAGACGGCACGGGCACGATAGCCCTCTTTCTGAGCCATCTTCACATACGGATCATTTAAATGATCTTGCAACCAACTTTTATTAAATTTATTCTTTGCCACAACTTACCCACTTTCGCTCGCTATTTTCCTTGTTTTGACTGCTTAAGGCAAAAGGATTCGACTCAAAATGGTCTCATTTCATCAGTTAATCGTCAGATATAGCCATATGGAGCCTTATTTAATGTCTTGAATGCTCTATCATCGAGCCCATGACCGCACTTACTATTACCCCCGCACAACGCAAATCCCTTAAAGCAGATGCCCATGAGCTCAGCCCAGTCGTCATGATTGGTGGAGATGGCCTCACTCCTGCTGTGATTAAAGAAGCAAAATTAGCGATTTCTCATCATGCCTTGATCAAGGTTCGCGTGTTTGGCGACGATCGGGATGCACGTATAGCCATTTACGAAGAGCTCTGTGACAAATTGGGCGCAGCTCCAGTTCAGCATATCGGTAAATTGCTTGTTGTGTGGAAACCAAAAGATGTAGTTGATGCTGCCCTCTTAAATTTAAGTAGATCAGGTAAGCAAACTAAGAAAACCTTGCAAGCGCCACGGACTAAGCGCCAACCCAATCGCACAGTTGCAAGCAAAGCAGGCATTCGTACTAGCACCTCTGAGAGATCTGATAGACGCTCTGCTGCAAGCAAGTCCCCATTTGAACGTGCCGCCGCTGTAAAAAGTGCCGCGCCAAAGAAGCGGGTTTTACGTGCTGATGCCGCTGAATCAAAAATTGGCTGGTCATCGCCTGGTTATCGCAAAGCCACTGCAGCTCCTGCGCCAGTTAAGAAGCGCAAGGTACGCATGAGCAGCACCAAAAAGAAATCCCTGGGCTCTTAATGACGGATTGAATATTCGTTTTCAAAATAAAAAAACGCCCACTATATATCTAGGGGCGTTTTTTATTGCCTGAAAATAGGCGCTTACGATTGGGTTTAGTTTGACTTCTTACTCAGATGCCAAACCAAGAAAATTCCTAAAAGACTCTGAATGGCATACAGGCCGCTAGATACTTGATGAAGGCGGGTGAACAAACCAGCCCAGCTTGACTCCATCACGAACAACCCCGATAACATCGCCTGCTCTTTTAAAGAACTCATCCACGGAATGAGAATAAAAGCAGCGCTGATGGCGCATGCGAGCATACCCAATAAAATCCAGCGAACAATCCGAAATTGATTGAGCCCTGCGCGAACTAAGTAGTTTGCTAGGATCATCAGAACTACACTCAAACCAACGCTGATATTAGCCTCAATCTTAAAGAGGCTCGCAGCAATCATCCCCGCTACCTGACGATCACCCAAGGCAGAAAACAAGATGGGGGCCACCAAAAATCCAACCGTAATAAAACTGCCAACCCATAGGCCTGCCATGAGGCTAAATAGACGTTGGGAAGTAAAGTGCATTAGATGTAGCGTACAGCCAAGATCTCTACTTGACGGTTACCTGCTGGTGCCTGAACAGCAACTACATCACCCTCTTCTTTGCCAATCAAAGCACGAGCAATAGGAGAGCTAATGGAGATTTTGCTTACGGCAATATCAGCCTCATCATCGCCCACGATTTGGTAAGTCAATTTAGTACCATCTTCGAGATCTTCCAGATCTACCGTTGCACCAAAGACGATGCGACCCGCTACATCTAAAGTCGATGGGTCAATAATTTGCGCGGCAGACAGCTTGCCCTCGAGCTCTTGAATACGGCCTTCAATAAAGCCCTGCTTTTCTTTTGCAGCATCGTACTCGGCATTCTCAGAAAGATCACCCTGTGCACGCGCCTCAGAAATAGCATTAATCACTGATGGACGCTCTACGTGCTTGAGACGTTGCAACTCTTCCTTGAGAAGTTCTGCGCCGTGTTTTGTAATCGGAATAGTGCTCATGCTTCTAACCTAACTTAAATATGCTCATCTATGCGCCAAATTGCGCATAGAGAGCTTAATTTTAGATTAATTGAGGGACTGATGTAAGTTTTGTAGTGAATAAACCTCAAGCGACTCTTTGTTCCCATTTTGGGAGCTCATCAACCCGTCCATAACTGCTCGGGCTGCACTGATAGTCGTGTAGTAAGTGACATTATTAGCCTGGGCACTCGTACGTATTGACCGAGAATCCGCAATTGCTGTGCGCGTTTCATCAACCGTCGTAAATACCAAAGAAATCTCGCCATTCTTAATTAAATCAACAATATGGGGACGGCCATCCTTGACTTTGTTAACCACTGTCACTGGTAAGCCAGCAGCCTCTATGGCCGCGGCAGTACCCTTGGTAGCAACCATGGGGAAACCAAGTTGATGTAAGAGTTTGGCAACCTCTATTGCCATAGGCTTATCGCTATCTTTCACTGTGAGAACAACAGTGCCGCTCTTAGGAAGCTGAATGCCAGCACCTAATTGGGATTTAAATAGCGCTTCACCAAAGGTTTTACCCACGCCCATCACCTCACCTGTTGAGCGCATTTCTGGCCCCAGGATGGGATCGATACCGGGGAACTTATTAAATGGGAAGACCGCTTCTTTTACTGAGAAGTAAGCAGGCTTGACTTCATGGTGTATCCCTTGCTGATCTAGTGTCTGACCAACCATACAGCGCGCTGCAATCTTGGCTAACTGCAGGCCAGTTGCTTTTGAAACAAAGGGGACGGTACGAGAAGCGCGTGGATTGACTTCAAGAACATAAATCACATCTTGACCATCCACATTTTGAATCGCGAACTGCACATTCATCAGGCCAATCACATTAAGGCCTTTAGCCATCGCCGCTGTTTGGCGCTTGATCTCTTCTACGGTGGCATCCGAGAGTGAATATGGTGGCAATGAGCAGGCAGAGTCACCAGAGTGCACGCCGGCTTGCTCAATATGCTCCATCACCCCGCCGATAAAGACGCGCTGACCATCGCTAATACAATCCACATCGCACTCAATCGCATCATTTAAAAAACGATCTAGCAATACTGGTGAATCATGAGAAACCTTCACTGCTTCACGCATGTAACGCTCTAGGTCACGGCCATCATGAACAATTTCCATGGCGCGGCCACCCAATACATAGGAGGGACGAACTACCAATGGATAGCCGATTTCTTCTGCGAGCTTAAGTGCCTCATCTTCGGCGCGAGCGGTACGATTCGGCGGTTGACGTAAGTTCAACTCATGCAATAACTTCTGGAAGCGTTCACGATCTTCAGCAGCATCAATCATGTCTGGTGACGTACCAATGATGGGAACGCCATTCGCCTCAAGATCGAGAGCTAATTTCAAAGGTGTTTGACCGCCGTACTGGACGATCACGCCTTTGGGTTTTTCCTTGGCAACAATTTCTAATACATCTTCTAAAGTCAAAGGCTCAAAATACAAGCGGTCTGAAGTGTCGTAGTCTGTAGAAACGGTTTCTGGATTGCAATTAACCATGATGGTTTCATAACCGTCTTCACGCATTGCCAATGCGGCGTGTACGCAGCAATAATCAAATTCGATACCTTGACCAATACGATTAGGGCCGCCGCCCAAGACCATAATCTTGTCTTTAGTCGTTGGCAGAGATTCACACTCGCCATGCTCTGCTTCATAGGTGGAATACAGATAAGCGGTATTAGTGGAGAATTCTGCAGCGCAGGTATCTACCCGCTTATAGACTGGCACTACCTTTAAGCGATGACGGGCAGCGCGCACTGAAGAAGCATCTACCCCTAATAGCTTTCCTAATCGGCGATCAGAAAAACCTTTTTGCTTAATGAAACGCAACTCAGCGGCAGACAAAGCATCAATCTTGCGTTGTTTCAGCTCCGTCTCCATGGTGACAAGCTCTTCAATTTGCTCCAAGAACCAAGGATCGACCTTAGTCTCGTTATAAACCTCATCTAGAGCCATGCCCATACGGAAAGCATCAGCCAAATACCAAATACGATCCGGCCCTGGCTCACCAATTTCTTGAATGATGTCATCTAAGTCTGTAGAAAACTCATCTAAGCCATCAACGCCAACCTCTAAGCCCCGAAGTGCTTTTTGAAATGACTCTTGAAAGGTGCGGCCAATAGCCATCACTTCACCAACCGATTTCATTTGCGTCGTTAAACGAGAATCCGCCTGCGGGAATTTCTCAAAGGCAAAGCGTGGGATCTTCGTAACAACGTAATCGATTGATGGTTCAAATGATGCTGGTGTTGCGCCACCAGTAATGTCATTCTTTAACTCATCTAAGGTATAGCCTACAGCTAACTTAGCGGCAATCTTAGCAATTGGGAACCCAGTAGCTTTAGATGCCAAAGCAGATGAGCGTGACACCCGAGGGTTCATTTCAATCACGATCATGCGACCGTCAACAGGATTAATCGAAAACTGTACGTTAGAACCGCCAGTATCAACACCTATTTCACGCAGAACAGCAATCGATGCATTGCGCATGATTTGATACTCTTTGTCAGTTAGTGTTTGTGCAGGGGCAACGGTAATTGAATCACCAGTATGTACACCCATCGGATCCAAGTTTTCAATCGAACAAACGATGATGCAGTTATCGGCGCAGTCACGCACCACTTCCATCTCGAACTCTTTCCAACCCAATAATGACTCTTCAATCAAGAGCTCACGTGTTGGAGATAAATCTAGTCCACGCTTACAAATCTCTTCAAACTCTTCCCGGTTATAAGCAATGCCACCGCCTGATCCACCCATAGTAAATGATGGACGAATCACTACTGGAAAGCCAGGGCTACCGGTTTCTATCTGAATGCGTTGTTGCACTTCATGGGCTTCATCCATGGAGTGGGCGATACCGGATTTTGCTGAGCCCAAACCAATTTTGGTCATCGCATTTTTAAATTTCTGCCGATCTTCTGCTTTATCAATCGCTTCTGGTGAGGCGCCAATAAGTTCGCAGCCGTATTTTTCAAGGACACCATGACGATGCAGATCAAGCGCACAGTTCAGAGCTGTTTGACCACCCATGGTTGGCAAAATCGCATCTGGTTTTTCAGTGGCAATAATGCGCTCCACCACTTCCCAAGTAATGGGTTCGATGTAAGTTACATCAGCCATCTCGGGGTCAGTCATGATGGTGGCAGGGTTGCTGTTTACCAAAATAACTTTATAGCCTTCGTCACGCAAGGCTTTGCAAGCTTGCGCACCAGAATAGTCAAACTCACACGCCTGACCAATCACAATCGGGCCAGCACCAATAATTAATATGCTCTTAATATCGCTACGCTTAGGCATTATTTGCCCTCCCTGTTACTAGCATCGGTAGCATTCATGAGCTCCACAAAACGATCAAATAAATAGGCAATGTCATGGGGGCCAGGTGAGGCCTCAGGGTGACCTTGGAAACACAAGGCAGGCTTATCCTTCCAAGCAAGCCCTTGCAATGAACCATCAAATAAAGACACGTGAGTCACCCGAATGTTGTCTGGCAACGTAGTGGCATCCACCGCAAAACCATGATTCTGAGAGGTAATTGCTACGCGCCCAGTATCCAAATCTTTTACAGGATGGTTAGCGCCATGGTGGCCAAATTTCATCTTTAAGGTTTTTGCGCCGGCGGCCAATCCCATGATTTGGTGACCTAAACAGATTCCAAAGGTGGGGATACCCTTGTTGATAATTTCTTTTGCAGCTGCAATGGCGTAGTCGCATGGCCCAGGATCGCCAGGACCGTTGGAAAAAAATACACCATCGGGTTTCATGGCCAATACTTCGGCAGCGCTAGTTTGTGCTGGTACCACAGTTAACTGGCAACCGCGCTCGGTCAGCATGCGCAAGATATTGCGCTTCACACCAAAGTCATAGGCGACGACTTTTTTAATTGGCTTGGTGGTATCTAAAGTTCGGTAGGAAGGTTTGCCGTCAGCACCATGCAAATTCCACTCAGCTTCGCGCCATTCATAGGACGTTTTTGTAGTGACAACCTTTGCCAGGTCTAAACCAGACATGCCCGAGAAGGCTTTGGCTAATTCCAAGGCCTTTTTACCGAGAGCCTCTACATCATCACCCATCTTGCCAGCGACAATCGCGCCAGACTGAGCACCCTTGTCACGCAGGATACGGGTGAGCTTGCGGGTATCAATTCCAGAAATGCCTACTACGCCAGCTTTAGTGAGGTAGCTATCTAAGCTGCCTTCTGAGCGGAAATTGGAAACACGCTTGGAGAGGTCTTTCACTACCAAGCCTGCCGCATGAATTTGATCAGATTCAGCATCTTGACCATTCACCCCAACATTCCCAATATGGGGATAAGTTAAGGTCACAATTTGACGTGAGTAACTTGGATCCGTAATGATCTCTTGATAACCAGTCAATGCGGTATTGAAAACAACTTCGCCGGTAGTTTCACCGGGGGCGCCAATACTGAGACCGGTAAATAATGTGCCGTCGGCTAAAGCCAACACGGCGGGAGGAAAAGAAGGAAGCAAGGGTGACAAAACATCTCCAGTCCCTGCTCCATCCGACGCTCAACACCCCAAAAAAGACCAACCCAGGACTGTTTGTGCGGGAGGTGAGTGTCTTTAAGCGCTAGGGTAATTTAATAAGTTTCGAATCTGGTAATGATACCAGTTTTGCGTTCTAAACCCTTCAATCCCTAGCCTATGGGGCTCTAGTGCAGATTACCTCCCCAGCCTTCAGGCAAAGGGAGGTGTATCTGTCAGTTAGCTTAAGACTTAGCGCTCTTTTCGATGATGGTCTTAATTTGCGCTAATACGGCTTGATCTTCCATTGTGCTGATATCGCCAGGATCACGACCTTCAGCAACTGCCTGAAGAGCACGGCGAACAATCTTGCCAGAGCGGGTCTTAGGCAATGCGGTAACTACGTAAACACGACCGGGACGAGCAATCGCACCTAAGGTGGTATCTACCGTCTTCATGCATTCCGCTTCTAAGGTAGCAGTATTAGAGGCATCCTTTGGAATCACAAATGCAATCGCAGCCTGACCTTTGAGTTTGTCCTCAATACCCACCACAGCCACTTCAGAAACATTGGGATGACTAGAAATACTTTCTTCAATCTCGCGGGTGCCTAAGCGGTGACCGGCAACGTTAATGACATCATCAGTACGTCCCAAAATGAAGAAATAACCATCTTTATCCTTGATACCCCAGTCAAAGGTGGAATAAATCATCTTGCCTGGAATCGTTTCCCAATAAGTGCTGACAAACCGTTTGTCATCGCCCCAAACCGTTTGCATACAGCCTGGAGGCAATGGGCCTTCAATGGCAATAACACCCTTCTGATCCGGACCTAACTCTTCTGAGCTCGCGTCGTCTAAAAGCTTCATGTTGTAACCGAAGGAAGGAACACCTGGTGATCCAAACTTATGCGGCATGACTTCAACACCACGCTGAATCGCCAACATAGGCCAACCCGTCTCCGTCTGCCAATAGTTATCGACAATCGGTTTATTAATCGCACCATGAATCCATGTTGCAGTAGGCTCATCTAATGGTTCGCCGGCTAAGAACAATGCACGCAAGCTCGAGAGATCATATTTAGTCAGAAATGTAGGATCTTGCTTTTTCAAAACGCGTACTGCAGTTGGGGCGGAGAACATCACAGAGACTTTGTACTTCTCTACTAATTCCCACCAAATACCCGCATCAGGGCGCAGTGGTGTCCCCTCATACATGATGGTCGCCATACCATTGAGGAGTGGCGCGTAGATGATGTAGCTATGTCCAACTACCCAACCAATATCTGATGTACAGAACATAGTTTCACCAGGGTTGCCACAGAAAATATGCTTCATGGATGCGGCGAGTGCTACAGCATATCCACCGGTATCACGCTGGACACCCTTAGGCTTACCAGTGGTACCTGAGGTGTACAAAATATAAGAGCTATGCGTTGAATCAACCCACTCTACTGGCACGATATCGTTCAAATGCTTTTGACGCTGTGTGGCGTAATCTAAATCCCGACCAGCCACTGTAGTGAACTCTGTCAAACCACGGTTGACGATCAATACTTTTTCTGGTTTGTACTCAGCAAGGGTAATTGCCTCATCAAGCAATGGCTTGTAAGGAACTGCTTTGCCTCCACGTGCACCAGCTTCTGCAGTCACAATCATTTTTGGTTTTGCGTCATCGATGCGCGATGCCAAGCTGTGTGAAGCAAAGCCGCCAAAGACTACAGAATGAATCGCACCAATGCGCGCGCAAGCGAGCATGGCAAAACAGGCCTCAGCAATCATCGGCATGTAGATGAGTACGCGATCGCCTTTTTGGATGCCATTGGCTTTATAAATCGCCGCCATCCGATTGACTTCTTCGTAGAGCTCTTTAAATGTGTAGGCTTTTTCTACATTGGTTTCCGTAGAGACTGCAACGAGAGCAATTTGATCGGGACGATCTTTGAGATGACGATCAACCGCGTTGTAGCAAAGATTGGTTAAACCCCCTTCGAACCATTTCGCAAACGGGGGATTTGCATAATCCAGAACCTTGTTGAAGGGCTTTTCCCAATGAATAAGCTTTGCCTGCTCGCCCCAGAAACCATCTGGGTCTTTAATAGAGCGTTCGTGTTCTGATTTATAGGACATGGTCAACCTAAATATGTAAATTAAAGTTACTGGAATAACTCAGTAATTACTGAGGTTTGCTCACTCCTTTACCGCTAACTGCCTTAACAGTGCTGACAGAAGTTTTTGCAACCCCATTTTTCGCAGATTTTGCAAGCCCTGTCGATGCGGATTTATGCTGAGATGCAGCATTATTTGCAGAAGAATTACCCTTAGTTGTGCCTTTTGCTGACTTTGTAGGGGCACATTTAGCCCCTTTTGCACATTTTTTAGGCGACGGAGGAGCCGGCTTCTCTAGGCTGAGGCTGGCATTTTCTGCCATGGTCACGGAGATATCTCCAGGTCGCCTGCTTGTTTTTGGAATTAAGACTGTTGAACCAGCCCGAATACGCATCCCCTTGGGAATCCCATTGACTTCCCTGAGAGCCTCTACATCAACCCCAAGCGTTTTAGCAGCCTGATCCACACTTTCAGTCTTGGTAACTTGTACAGCAGACCAAGAAGATAGCGGTTTGGTGTAATTTTTAAGATTGGCTTGGAAGATTTCCGCATGGGCAAATGGCAGCAATATTTGCTGATTGGCATTGCTCAGAATGACTGGTTTATTAAAGGAAGGATTGAGATTACGAAACTCCTCAGACGGAAGCTCGGCTAACTTGATGACTAAATCAACATCAATATCACTGCCGACATCTACTGCCACAAAGTAGGGGTGATTTTCTAAATCCGGCAAGACAATCCCATAGGCTTGAGGGTCTAAAACAATTTGTCGATACGCCATGAGTTTGGGAACATAATTCCGGGTTTCATTGGGCATCGTCAAGCTGAGGTAATCCGTTGGCAAGCCAGCAGCTAGATTGCGCTTTTGGGCTTTAGATACATTACCTGCCCCCCAGTTATAGGCCGCTAAAGCCAATTCCCAACTGCCAAACTGTTTATACAAACGTTGTAAATAATCGAGTGCTGCATCGGTTGACTGTATGACATCGCGGCGTTCATCCCTAAAGACGTTTTGCGTTAAGCGAAAGTCTTTACCTGTTGCCGGCATGAATTGCCACAAGCCAACGGCCTTTGCACTCGATTTAGCATGAGTAACAAAGGCACTCTCTACGAAAGGCAGGAGCGCAATCTCGGTTGGCATATTGCGTGCATTGACTTCTTGCACGATATAAAACAGGTAACGGGATGAGCGTGTCATCGATCGGTTGACATAGTCAGGGCGAGCACTGAGCCAACGCACCTGCTCTATCTCAAGGGGGGTGTTCATAGGCTCCATCTCAAAGCCATCCCGAATCCGTATCCACAAATTACTAGACGGTGAATACACATCACTGACAGATTGATTTTGCAGGTTCACCCTCTTTGCCTTAGATGCCCGAGGGTCAGCCCGCGTGGGGGTATTAGAAGACCAATCTCCAGTGCTAGCACAACCAGAAAGTACGGCAATCATGAAAATTGCCGCATAACGCCAGAACATCAGAACCGATCCTTCCAGGCGCGGATGACTGCCAATACATGTGCAGGTGTGGGTAATGATTTTTCACCCGATACTTCCAACGCAGAATCAATCACCTCTTTTTGATCACAGCGCATAAAAGGGTTGACTTGAAGCTCTTGGCCAATGGTAGTTGGCAAAGTGGGTAAATGGTGCTCGCGTAATGCTTGTGCGGTTAGTGCCCAACTCATTAAGTTAGCGTTATTTGGCTCAACTGCTAAGGCAAATCGAATATTGGATAAAGTGTATTCATGGGTGCAATACACCAAGGTATTTTTGGGTAAGGCGATGAACTTAGCCAGAGACTGACTCATTTGAGTGGGCGTCCCTTCAAACAGTCTTCCGCAACCAGAGGCAAATAAGGTGTCACCGCAAAACAGCATCGGCTCAACGATATTGGCCTGCATATTAGCGAAGTAAGCAATGTGACTTAAAGTGTGGCCAGGAACCTCGGAGACCTCAAGGCTAATGCGAGGGGAAGCAATCTCCACCTTATCCCCCTCCATCACCACTTGTGTGCGACCGGGAATATCCGCTCCAACGGGACCATAAACTGGAATTGAGGCCCCCAATGACTGCAATAATTGCAAGATCCCGCCAGTATGGTCAGCATGATGATGGGTAATTAAAATACCCATCAAAGTGAGGTTTTCTTGTGCCAAGTATTCAAGAACAGGATTGGCATCACCTGGATCAACCACCAGAGCATGATGGCCATCATGAATGCACCAGATGTAGTTGTCATCAAAGGCGGGTATCGGCCAAACTTGCAATAAAGTATTCTTCTCCATAGACCGATGATACCAATCCCTTCTACCCCCTCCCAGATGCCTGCACCACCATGGAGTTCATGGGAAAAATGGCTCCAATCGCCCCCAGGGCGCTATGTCCTCGCTTGGGAGCAAAAATGCTTCGATCAAATCGTAGCCGATGTCTTTGGATTTCATGCGGTACAAATTGGCCTACCCCAGATGAATACCTTGGCCGAGAATCGTATGCCGCTGCATGCCCTGCTCATGCACAACAATGATCGGCAAAACCACACCACTTCGTTTCACTGGCACCGTATTGAAGGGGATGCCAATGAGCTACCTTTTGCTACCGAAACTATTGATTTGCTGGTGTTGCCGCACGTTCTCGAATTTGCGGCTGATCCCCATCAAATTTTGAGAGAGGCTGAACGGGTCTTAAGGCCAGAGGGTCGATTAATTATTTCTGGCTTTAACCCTGCAAGTCTTTGGGGTGCAAGACAATACTTGAGCCGCCTAATTGGCAGCCCATACCTACCCCGTGATGGCCAATTTATGAGTCTGATTCGGATTAAGGATTGGCTGCAATTACTAAACTTTTCATTAGACCGCGGGCACTTTGGTTGCTATAAGCTCCCTCTCCATGGGGAGTCAAGTATGTCGCGTATGCAATTCTTAGAGCCCATGGGTAACCGCTGGTGGCCTATTTTTGGTGCGGTATTTCTGGTTTCCGCCATTAAACGACAGCAAGGCATTCGCTTAGTAGGCAAGCTACAGCCTATCCGTATTCCTGCGATTACCCAATTAAGCCCAGCTGCTGAAAATCGTAAAAACCTGACGCAAGCCCAAGACCAAGTAAATTAGCACCATGCCTCATAAAAAACATTTGCCCCACATCATTATTTATACCGATGGCGCTTGCAAAGGCAATCCAGGGCCCGGAGGCTGGGGCGCAGTATTGCGCTCGGGTGATCATGAAAAGCATATCCACGGCGGAGCCCAGCTCACCACCAATAACCGTATGGAGATCAGTGCAGTCATTCATGCTCTGCGCGCTCTAAAACAAACTAGTTCAGTAGAGTTGTGGACTGACTCACAGTATGTTCAAAAAGGGGTTACGGAATGGCTTGAGGGTTGGAAAAAGCGGGGGTGGAAGACCGCCAGCAAAGATCCCGTAAAAAACGCTGATTTATGGCAAGAATTAGATACCCTGCTCCCAGATCACCAGATCTCTTGGCATTGGGTACGAGGACATAACGGCCACCCTGGAAATGAACTGGCTGACCTCCTAGCTAATCGGGGCGTAGAGGAATATTTACCGTAAGGCTGCCTTGTTCACGAAACCCATTTACGGTGCTCTTATGAGAGAATGAAGCGGTTCTCAGCATGCCATAAATGCACCGCCAACCTAATATAAAACCAAGAAAAATCCGAGACCGTGTCAAAAATAGAATCTGCACTTGATAAGACAGTAGCTAAACTCCCCTTAGTTAAAAATTGGGTGAAGGCGCGCTTGTGCAAAGTATGGCAAAAAATCTTGCCTTATCTGTGCAAATTAAAAACCCTCGATTACGCCAAAGCTAAAGCATTCGCCCTGAAATATAAGTGGCGTATTTTGGCGGTCTTGCTGGTGCTTTACGCTGGATCAAAGGCCTACGAATATTTTTTCCCAGCCAACAATAAAGCTGGTGGTGCGCAAACGATTACGAGCGTGGTGGTCGAGAAGAAAGATATTCCACTTATCATTGAGGCGACAGGTACCATCGTATCTAGCAATATTGTTGACATCCGTCCCATGGTCACCAATACGGTTGCCAAGATTCATATCAAGGATGGCGAAGAGGTGAAAGAAGGTCAACTCCTTTTCACTTTAGATAATCGTAATGACACAGCCAATTATGAAAAACTAAAAGCCCTCGCCGACGATGCTCAAAAGCAATATCTTCGTGCTAAAGAATTGGTAGATAAAAACTTCATCTCCAAAGCTGGGCTTGAAACTTCCTTAGCCAATGCAAAATCAGCACAAGCGGCAGCGAGAGCAGCAGAAGTCCAGCTGTCATTTGATTCCATTCGCTCCCCCATTAGCGGCAGGGCTGGAATTATTAACGTCTTTCCGGGCACCTTAGTTCAAGCAAGTAATACTGTCATTAGCGCAACCAATGCTGCATCCACATCCACTACCAGTGCAATGGTCACGATCACACAACTGAACCCCATCAACGTTCAGTTTGTCGTACCAGAAAAAGATATCCCGCTTCTGTTAGAGGGCAAGCAAGCTGACATCCCCCTAAATGTGAAAGTGGCCGTTGGAGGTAACGAAAAAAATGTCTACGAAGGTCAAGTAATCGTCATTGATAACCAAGTAGACCCAACGATTGCAGCAGTACGTGTTCGCGCTCAAATTCCTAATGAGAAGATGTCTTTATTGCCCGGACAATTTGCACGTGTCACACTCAACGCCAATACCTTAAAGGATGCTATTGCCGTTCCATCAGAGGCAATTGTGATTAGCCCTATAGGTCGCTTGGTCTATATCGTGGATAAAGATGGCAAGGTGGCAGCTAAACCCGTTAAAGTTGTCTATGAATATCAAGGTTCAAGCGTTGTTACAGGTATTCAAGCAGGTGACCGAGTGGTAGTTGAGGGTAAGCAAAATCTGCGCCCTGGTGGCAAAGTAAAAGAGTCCAGGGAAGCTAGTCCCCCTTCTACGCCCGTTACACCGCCTGCTGCTGCATCAACCCCCTCACCAGCAGACAAAAAATGACGCTCTCCGAGTTATGCATCAGACGTCCCGTCATGACGGTGCTGCTTTCTATTGCCACTGTAATTGCGGGCACAGTTGCTTATTTCAAGATTCCGGTTGCTGCGCTTCCTAGCTTTAATACACCCATCATTTCGGTCAGCGCCAGTCTACCTGGAGCTGCCCCTGAAAATATGGCATCTTCGGTGGCGCTCCCATTAGAAAAAGAATTTTCTACGATTGATGGCATTAAAGTCATCAGCTCGACCAATACACTCGGCTCAACTAGCATTACTTTAGAGTTCAACAACGACCGTGACATCGATAAAGCAGCAGTCGATGTCCAAGCAGCGCTCCTGCGAGCACAAAGACGTTTACCGATCGAGATGACGGTGCCGCCGTCTTATCGCAAGATCAACCCTGCTGATACTGCCGTTCTAGTCATTCGGATGAGCTCACCTTCTATGAGTCTTTCGGAGATCAATGCATATGCCGAAAACTTATTAGCCCCTTCACTTTCCACAATCACTGGTGTATCCCAAGTATTGGTTTATGGCGCCAAACGCTACGCAGTCCGAGTTAGCGTGCGCCCTGACGCCCTAGGTAACCGCAATATCACCATGGAAGAATTGGCAATCGCCATTAATAAAGCCAATGCTAACAGTCCAGTAGGCACATTAGATGGCCCACGCCAACTGATCACGATCTATGCTAATCCGCAGTTA
>CAIKGX010000017.1 GCA_903827075.1 uncultured beta proteobacterium
AGTGAACTTAGTTCGTGGCCTTAAAGGTATTCGCATTGCAACTGTGATGGGTGGCATGCCTTATGGCAAGCAGATCCAAGCAATCAAAGGTGCATCTTTAGTTGTCGCTACTCCAGGTCGTTTGCTCGACTTGTGCGATAGCAAAGCGATTCACCTCGGTGATGTAAAACAACTCGTTATCGATGAAGCCGATCGCATGCTCGACATGGGGTTTGCCGATGATCTCGAGGCAATCGACAAACGCTGTTCTGGTCGTAACCAAACTTTAATGTTCTCTGCTACTTTTGCACCAAAGATTATGTCTTTGGCTAATGAGTTGACTACTAACGCTAAGCGTATTGAGCTTGCTCATGCTGGCGAAAAGCACGCAAACATTGAACAGAAGTTGCATTGGGCAGATAGCGTGTCACACAAGCATAAATTGCTCGAGCACATTTTGGCTGATGCCACTTTGGACCAAGCAGTGGTGTTTGCAAGCACTCAAATTGAAAGCGAAAAAATCGCTGACACATTGCGTGCCAATGGTTACGAAGCAAGCGCCTTACACGGTGCAATGCCTCAAGCTGTTCGCATGCGTCGTCTTGAATCCCTTCGCAAAGGTCACACCAAGATTTTGGTTGCGACTGATGTGGCCGCTCGCGGCATCGATGTACCCCGTATTAGTCACGTGATTAACTTTGGTTTACCAATGAAACCAGAAGACTATACGCACCGCATCGGTAGAACTGGACGCGCTGGTCGTAATGGCGTTGCTATCACCTTGGTTGAACATCGTGATCGCGCCAAGATTCGCAATATTGAGCGCTTTACACAGCAAGACATCGTTGCTTCAGTGATCTCAGGCCTCGAGCCACAAGCTAAGCCTAGCTTTGGTGGTGGCGGTGGTCGTCCTAGTGGCGGTGGTGGTCGTCCAGGCGGTAATCGCTCTGGTGGCGGAGGCGGTGGTCGTTATGGCTCAGGTGCACGTTCAGAATCTCGTTCTGGTGGCGGAGGCGGTGGTAATCGCTCAGGCAATCATTTCGAGTCCCGTTCATCAGACTCACGTCCTGCCTCTTCCGGTGATTCACGCCCTTCTTCAGGTGACTCACGTCCAGGCAATCGTTTTGCTGATTCACGCCCCGCACGTTCTGCTGACTCACGTCCTGCACGTACTGGAGATTCGCGTCCGTCCGCTGGTCCCCGTTTTGCTAAACCCAAAGCTGGCGGTCAACGTAGAAACTTCAGCGGTAGCTAAATATGTCTCACCGTAGTCGCCTCCGTTCTGTATGGAATCGAGTCGATTCCGGTGAACTTCACCAAGCGCCACGAAAGTGGCAGCCTTGGCTTAGCGACACTGGGTCTTTAACCCAAAAAATTGAGCGCGCTATTGGTCAGAAACTAGAAGTAGTTGTTCTGAGTGATTGCCGCCAAAACCTCAATAGCGACGAAAGTCGCTATTTTCATTTTAAGATCAGGCGCTGTCGTGTTCGAGAGGTATTGCTTTGTGCAAATCAAGTGCCACTCGTCATGGCCCACAGCATTATTCCCACTGCTAGTTCTTGCGGTAGTAATCACCCCATCCTGCGTTTAGGCAAACGCCCCTTGGGAGCGGTCTTATTTGCTAAAACGCATCAGCACAGCAAACAAAAAGCGCGGCGTGAAATTGCCCACTTAGATCAGAAAAATACGCTTTGGAAAAAATGTTTCAAGCGATTTAAAGAATTGCCATCACCTGTTTGGAGCCGGCGTACTCTCTACCAACTGAAGGGTCACCCCCTGCTCGTAACAGAGGTATTTTTGCCTAGCCTGCTACGCTATCCAACCAAACCTTAGTTGCTTCAATTAAAGCAGCATCTCCAGGTTCACTGGTAAATACTTCTCCAAAACCAATGCGTTCTGCCGCATCAGCAATTTGATGATGGGGGCAGATAGCGCTAGCTGCTTTTAAGGTCTGTGGAAATTGATCGGCAATGGCCTTGCCTAAATATCGCACCGCCTCAGATGAGGTGAGCAACCAAAGTGATTGGGGGAAATCGACTTCATGAATAGCTTCCCATGCTGGGCTATCTAAATCCAAAGGCATTCTAGAGTAGACCGAAATAGGCTCTACGGTAGCGCCGGCTTTGCTCAAGGTATCAGCTAGCCAATCGCGCCCGCCCTCACCTTTAAAAATAATCACTTTGCGTCCAGTCCAATCCCAACCCAGAGTGTGTAATTGTGCCCACAAGCCTTCTGAATCCCATTGGTCATTGTGCTGCGGTATCAGGATAGTAGTTGGAGCGGGCTCCATCCCAATACCATGGTGAAGTAAAGCCTGCTGACTACTACCGCCCATCACCCCAATAGGAATTGTCTTTTCTGAAAGGTCTTGCCAAGATTTTTTAAGCAAACGCATGACGCATTCAATAGCGTTGGGGCTAACAAAAATAGCGAGGTCTGCATCCTTTAAGGTATTGGCGATATCCGTAGCAAGATGCTTTTCATTCTTAGGAACAATGGTGAGTAGTGGTAAAGAAATAATTTTTGGGAAATTTTCCTTACTGATACCACTAGCGAGCAAACTGGCATTCAACGCCTCAATCAATTGCTGCGCCTGTCCACGAGGGCGCGTAATCACGATGGTCTTGGTGCTCATCACTAGCGCCTTAATTACTCTGCTTGACCAACTTACTTCGGTAAACCATTTGGCAATAATCTTCCAGCACCCTGCGCGATTAAATCTTGCGCGACTGCCAAGCCCAACGCCTCGGCATCTGCCACCGTGTTGACAGCTGATTGAGCCTTGGCAAGGCACATGGCCTTACCATCCACACTCGCAACAAAGGATTGAATTTCCATCTGAGATTCTGCCCAAGTCGCGTAAGCAGCCAAAGGCACTTCGCAGGAGCCACCTAATTGACGTGACACCATCCGCTCTGCAGAAACTGCCAATAAGGTAGGTAGATCATTGAGTGGGGCAAGCCAATGCTTAATATCCGGATGCTTACTTAAGGTTTCGATGCCAAGAGCCCCTTGCCCGGCCGCAGGTGTGTAGGGCTCAAATGGCAATAGCGCCTTGATACGAGCCTCCAAACCTAAACGCTTTAAGCCGGCGGCGGCCAAAATAATGGCCTGATACTCACCCCGGTCAAGCTTGGCCATGCGGGTATCTAAATTGCCTCTCAAGGGCTGGATTACTAGATGAGGGAAGATCGCCCTTAAGACCGATTCGCGGCGTAGGCTAGAAGTGCCCACAACCGCACCATGGGGTAAGTCTTCTAGACTGGCATAGTCATTGGATACAAAGGCATCCCGGGCATCCTCCCGCGCCATCACACAAGACAAATCAAAGCCCTCAGGCATCACCATTGGCACATCCTTGAGGGAATGCACCGCCAAGTCAGCGCGCCCATCTTCCAGGGCAGCCTCAAGCTCTTTGACGAATAGGCCTTTGCCACCCACTTTAGACAGTGCCCTGTCTAAGATTTGATCGCCCCGGGTGGTCATCCCCAAAATCTGCACATCGCAGTCTGGATAGCACTTTTTCAGGCAATCTCGGACATGCTCCGCCTGCCACATGGCGAGGCGACTCTCGCGAGATGCGATCACTAAGCGCTTGGGGGCGGCTAAAGGAGTGGAAGTGAGGGTAGAAATAGGGGTTTGGGACATAACATTTAAAATAATCAAAGACCTACACCAATATACTGTGTTTATGAGCTCATCAAAAAATTCCTTAGCCAACAAAGCCCAAGCTTGGTCGGCCCGTTTTACCGAACCCGTTGACGAACTGGTACAGCGTTATACCGCGTCTATTGGTTTTGATCAACGCTTTGCCCTAGTCGACATTGCTGGGTCTTTGGCGCACGCCCAAATGCTCTCCGATCAAAAGATTATCAGCACACAGGATTTAGCAGATATTCAAAGGGGAATGGCGCAAATCCAAACGGAGATCGAAGCGGGTCAATTTCATTGGCAACTTGCCCTAGAGGACGTCCACCTCAATATTGAGGCCCGCCTGACTGAACTAGTCGGTGATGCTGGAAAACGCCTACACACTGGTCGCTCACGTAATGATCAAGTCGCTACTGATTTACGTTTGTGGTTGCGTGGTAGCGTAGATGACATCGCCATCACTCTAAAAACCTTACGTGTGGCATTGCTCGATCTTGCTGAAAAACATGCCGGTACGATCATGCCTGGTCACACCCATCTGCAAGTGGCTCAGCCCATTACCTTTGGTCATCACCTGATGGCCTATTTTGAAATGTTTAGTCGTGATGCGAGTCGCTTAGTAGATTTACGCGCACGCTTTAATCGCCTGCCTTTAGGTGCAGCCGCCTTAGCTGGCACAACCTATCCCATTGATCGTGAACAAGTAGCCCGCACCTTAGGATTTGATGGTATCTGCAACAACTCTTTGGATGCTGTATCTGATCGCGACTTTGCCATTGAGTTCTGCGCCTTTGCCTCTATCTTAATGATGCATGTCTCTCGCTTATCTGAAGAGCTCGTGCTCTGGCTGAGCCCCCGCTTTGGTTTTATTGATTTACCGGATCGTTTTTGCACAGGCAGCTCGATCATGCCGCAAAAGAAGAACCCTGACGTTCCAGAATTGGCCCGCGGTAAAACTGGTCGCGTCTATGGTGATTTAATCTCACTACTCACTTTGATGAAAAGCCAGCCCCTGGCCTACAACAAAGATAACCAGGAAGATAAAGAACCCTTATTTGATGCAGTCGATACCGTTCAAGACACCCTGCGCATCTTTGCAGACATGATTCCCCACATTGATGTGAAGGCTGATGTGATGAAATCCGCAGCTGAAGAAGGTTTTTCTACTGCAACCGATTTGGCTGACTATCTGGTTAAAAAAGGTTTGGCATTTAGAGATGCGCATGAAGCCGTAGCGCATGCAGTAAAAGCCTGTGTTGGCAGAGGCTGCATGTTGACTGACCTCAGTCTTTCTGAATTGCGCTTTGCTTGTGGTTTAGATAATCGGCCCGAACTCATGGGCGATGATGTCTTTGCTTTATTAACAGTGGACGGCTCTGTGAACTCACGTCAGCATATCGGTGGTACAGCGCCATCTCAGGTGCTTGCTGCCATCTTACGGGGTCGTGCAGGGCTCTAGATTGCGTGGAGTGTTTGGACTATTTTGACTTACCAAAGATTTTAGGAATTCGGGTAAGTAAAATCTCTTTAGATACTGATATGGACTCATTGGAGTTGGACTCTAGATCCACTCGTAAGTGAATGCAATCTGCTCTGTGCTGACAGTTTGGCAAAGTTCCATTTTCTAATCGAGTATGGTGGTCAGCGCAAAAATCACGGCTCCAACTTCCATCTAATGGGCAAGAATCGTTATTTTCCATTTAACCCCCCAATTGAAAGTCTCGGCTATTAACAATGTGATTAGCTTGAACTTTGGAAAGTGTACGTTTTAATTTCAAAGCATTGAGAGTGCTAGTCACCCCATATTTGATGTAGATCAAATATGCTGCGGTGCTTTACATATCCACCACACTTTCATTTATTCAAAAGCATCAAGGGTTTACTAAAATTTCAAAGTAGAAACAAATTCAGATGGAATCATGCGTGGTTTTGCTGGTGTTGATCGATCAGGGGTGCCGATATTGATAAAACATAAAGGATCCTCATACTCCCTCACATCAAACAAATCCCGAACCGGCTTCATGTACATTGACTTGCCGCTTGTCGGACTCGCACCAAATCCCATGGCATGCGCCATCAAGAAGATATTCTGAATTGCACATCCCGCTGAAATAATGCGCTCGCTTGGAGGTACATCGGAATCTACCCCCCTAGCATTCACAATTGCCAACATCACCAAAGGGGCTCGATGAGCTTTGACCATTGCGTCTTGAACTTGCTGCTCAGTTGCCTGTGGATCCCTCTCCAATAAAGACCTTGCAAAGGCATCAGCAAGAAGACCTCTGCTTTCTTGTGGGCAGATGACTATTCTCCATGGACGCGTTAGATTATGATCTGGGGCAGTGGCAGCCATTGAAAAAATCGTCTCTAATTGGGCGGCAGTGGGGCCTGGCTGAAATAAGCGCTTAGGTAAAAAAGATTGTCTAGAAGAAATAAGGGCTGCTGTCATTTCTGCAGTTTGATTGTTCAACATATTTTCTGATCTCCATCAAAATGATCATCTACATAAGGGCCCGTACCGCAATTATCAGCATAGTGCGCTGGAATAAACTTCCCTTCTTTGACATCAAAGACCTGGACTTCACCCTCTTCAATGACGTAATACCAACCATGAAGCGTGAGCTCCTTCTTTTCAACTTGAGAACGAACCATTGGGTATTCCATCAATCGCTCTAGCTGTAAAATCACTGAGCGCTGTTCTACCCTTCTGAGGGCTTCAGGAGTCTGACATACAGGCAACAATGCCTCATCAATTAATCGCAGCCAAGCGTTTAAATTAATAGCTTCTTTCGGTACGCCCTCATAAGCTGATCGTACTGCCCCACAGTGACTATGCCCACAGACAACGATTCTGCTCACATTCAATTGCATTACAGCGAACTCTATTCCTGCAGCGGTGCCATGAATACCATATGAGCCATCGTATGGGGGAACTATTGCACCAACATTGCGAATAATAAATAAATCGCCAGGCCCGGTTCCAGTGAGCAAATAGGGGACTATTCTTGAATCTGAGCACCCTAAAAATAACGTCTTTGGGGTCTGGCCATGCTGAATCAGACTAGTAAATTCATGACGATGCGCAGGAAAATATTCTGTCTTAAATTTTCGCAAACGATCTAGTAATTCATCGGGCATCGTCATCTCACCATTTAAGTTTTCTTGCGACCAATTCCAAAGTGTTTACTACGAACCACTTGATAAGGTCTCATTAAATAGCCGAGAGAAGCAAAGCCGCTCCATACATGAACTAAACGGGTAAATGGGAATATTAAAAAGATGGTCATGCCTAGGAACATATGCAACTTAAATACCCAATCAACGCCACCCAATAAGTCGACTGCACCCGCTTGAAAAGTCACGATATGCTGAGCCCATCCAGCCAATTTCATCATCATCGATCCATCTAAATGCTGACCGGATAAAGGGATGGTGGCTAATCCCAGGAGAAGCTGGATCCAAAGCACTACGGCAATTAAGATATCGCTTGGCTTAGAATTAATCCGAATGCGATCATCGGTTAGCCGTCTATGCAAAAGAATAGTTAGGCCAATAAATCCAAAGAGGCCGGCAATGCCTCCGCTAACCATGGCCATGAGCTGTTTTTGTCCTGCAGTAATAAAGTGCTCATATAAGAAGTGAGGCGCTAACATTCCAAAGAAATGCCCGAAGAATAGAAAGAGTACCCCCACATGAAAAAAGATGCTTCCAATACGCAATTGCTTCTTGCGTAAGAGTTGGCTGGAGTCACTCTTCCAAGTGTATTGATCTCTATCAAATCGTATTAAGCTACCTACGAAAAAAACGGTGAGGCAAATATAAGGATAAATTCCAAAAATAAATGTATCTAGATAGCTCATGGCTGAACTCCTTTTAATTCTTTTGTGGGTTTCACAAAATGAAGTATCTGCTCTTCACCTGGCTTATTCTGACCTCGAGTTGAACATCCATCAAATGCAGGCGGCTCCTCCCACTCCTCATCCATTGATTTTTCTTCAA
>CAIKGX010000018.1 GCA_903827075.1 uncultured beta proteobacterium
AGCTTATTTAATACCAAGACAATGGGCAAATCATCCGGCAATAAACGCAAGACCTTAATATCGTCATCACCAAAGTAACCCGCCTCAACAACAAAACAGGCTACATTCACATCTTGCAATGCAGTGGTCACCGTACGATTTAAGGCCTTGTTGAGCGTATTCATCAATCGCGTTTGAAAACCTGGCGTATCAATAAAAATAAACTGTGCCTCTTCCCGATTCTGGATACCCAAAATACGATGGCGCGTGGTCTGAGCTTTGCGCGAAGTGATACTGATCTTTTGACCTACTAAGGCATTGATTAAAGTCGATTTGCCCATATTGGGACGGCCAACAATGGCGATAGTGCCGCATCTAAACACGATTAGCCCTTCAGCTTAAGATTGAACTGCTCTTCGGTCACTTCTTTTTTTGCTGCTTTCTTTTTGGCAGACCGAGTCTTCTTAGGTTTACGAGACTCTTGAGGCAACGCTTTTAACATAGAAATTAAAGCGAGCTTTGCTGCTGCTTGCTCAGCTGCGCGGCGTGAAGCACCCTCACCCTTTACCGAGACTTTATGACTTGGAATAAGGCACTCCACTTCAAACTGCTGGTTATGTGCAGCGCCAGTGGTACCAGTCACGTTATATGTTGGCAAAGGCAATTGATAGCCTTGCAAGCACTCTTGCAATAAAGTCTTGTCGTCTTTGCCCAAAGTCTTAGGGTCTACATGCGCCAAGGTGATGGAATACAACTTCCGTAAACAGGTTTTAGCAGCTTCAAAGCCGCCATCCAAAAAGATAGCGCCAGTTACTGCTTCCAGCGTGTCAGCCAAAATCGATGGGCGACGAAAGCCACCGCTCTTGAGTTCACCCTCGCCTAAGCGTAAGTAATCTGATAGAGACAGGGTTTGTGCAATCTCATATAAAGCTTGCTGCTTCACTAAATTCGCGCGCACACGAGAAAGATCACCCTCATCCAAATCAGAGTAGCGCTCGTAAAGCATCTCAGCAACGACAAAATTGAGAATAGAGTCACCCAAAAACTCTAAGCGCTCATTATTTTTTTTACTGTGACTGCGATGTGTCAAAGCTTGATTGAGAAGCTCAAGCTTTTTAAAGGTATAGCCCAGTCGCTCTTGAAGCGGTGCAGTTTCAATGACGGTGCGGGCGTTCATGACTTTTACTTAAACCCGCCAATGCGGCCCAGGTTGCCTAGGTTGAGCCAAACAAAGAATGCTCTGCCCACAATATTTTGGTCTGGGACAAATCCCCAATAACGCGAATCTGCACTGTTATCTCGGTTGTCACCCATAGCAAAGTAATGGCCTGCAGGTACCTTGCACGTCAATCCGGTATTTTGATATTGACAGTTCTCAAACCCTGGAAAGCGTTCGGCAGGAAAGTTGCCGGCAGGGCGTTCTGGGTCATTCAAAATATCATGGCGGTTGCCACCAAGATCAGCTGGAAAAGTTTCCGTAAATCGTTTGGCATAGCGCATATTCTCAGGATCAAGATAAGACTCGCCGCCACTGTATTGCAATGGCTGGCCATTAATTGTTAAACGCTTGTCTTGATATTGAATAACATCACCTGGCAGAGCAACTACCCGCTTAATGTAATCAACCGATTCATCGCGTGGATAGCGGAACACCACTACATCACCTCTTTTAGGAGAGCCGAGCTCCACTACTTTTTTATTGATCACCGGCAAACGGATTCCATAATCAAATTTATTCACCAAGATGAAATCACCAATTTGCAAAGTAGGGATCATTGAGCCTGAAGGAATCTTGAAGGGTTCCACAATAAAAGAGCGCAATACAAACACAGCGCATATCACCGGGAAGAAGCCTGCGGTGTATTCCAGCCATAAGGGCATACGTTCGATGCCTAATGCCCGTCTTTGCGGTGCAAAGTACAGTCGATCAGCAAGCCAAGCTATACCTGAAATGACTACCAAAATAAATAGAATGAGGGCGAAGTTCATTAGCCGTCTACCTGCAAAATAGCCAAGAAGGCCTCTTGTGGAATCTCCACATTACCCACCTGTTTCATACGCTTCTTACCTTCTTTTTGCTTCTCTAATAACTTGCGTTTACGTGAGATATCGCCACCGTAGCATTTAGCTAATACGTTCTTACGCAATGCTTTCACATTTTCACGAGCAACGATATTGCTGCCAATTGCCGCCTGGATTGCCACATCAAACATTTGGCGTGGAATAATGCCGCGCATCTTCGCAACGACTTCACGTCCACGATGCTGGCTATTACTGCGGTGAACAATCACCGAAAGGGCATCCACCCGCTCGCCATTGATCAAAATATCTACCTTCACCACATCTGCTGGGCGATATTCTAAGAACTCATAATCCATGGACGCATAGCCACGTGAAATCGATTTCAAACGATCAAAGAAATCCATCACGATTTCTGCCATAGGCAATTCATAGGTGAGCTTCACTTGGCGTCCAAGATAGTTCATATCTGTCTGAATGCCACGCTTCCCGATACACAAAGTAATAATGGAGCCAACATACTCTTGCGGCATGTAGAGGTTTACTGTGACGATAGGCTCAAGAATCGTATCTACCTTACTTACCTCTGGCATCTTCGATGGGTTATCCACCATAAGGATGGTGCCATCGGATTGCTGTACTTGATACACCACTGTTGGAGCTGTGGTGATGAGATTCATATCGTACTGGCGCTCTAAGCGCTCTTGGACGATTTCCATATGCAGCAAACCTAAGAATCCACAACGGAATCCAAAACCCAAAGCTTGCGATACCTCTGGTTCATACAGTAGCGAAGCATCATTGAGTTTTAACTTCTCCAGCGATTCACGCAATTGATCATATTCACTCGCCTCCACTGGGTAGAGACCTGCAAATACTTGAGACTTCACTTCTTTAAATCCAGGTAATGCCTCGGTTGCCGGCGTACGTCCAACCTGACCAGCGGCATGAGTCACAGTGTCGCCAACTTTAGCCGCTTTTAATTCTTTAATACCAGAAATAATGAAGCCCACCTGGCCAGCGGAGAGTTCTGGGCGATCTACTGACTTAGGACAAAAAACACCCACATGCTCAACTAAATGAGTAGATCCATTAGCCATCAAAGTAATTTTGTCTTTGGGTTTGAGCGTGCCATTCATCACGCGTACCAGCATCACTACGCCAACGTAATTATCAAACCACGAATCCACAATTAAGGCTTGCAATGGGGCGGTAGCGCTACCCTTTGGTGGCGGAACCCGACGAATCATCTCTTCAATCACATCTGCTACACCTAGGCCCGTTTTTGCTGAGCAAGTAATCGCGTCAGTTGCATCAATGCCAATGACATCTTCAATTTCTTGTTTAGCGCGCTCGGGATCAGCTTGGGGTAAATCAATCTTATTTAGAACAGGTACTACCTCAACGCCCAACTCAATGGCGGTGTAGCAGTTAGCCACGGTTTGCGCTTCAACACCTTGACTGGCATCCACCACTAAAAGCGCACCTTCACAGGCAGACAACGAACGACTCACTTCATAAGAGAAGTCTACGTGCCCTGGCGTGTCAATCAGATTGATGTTGTATATCTTGCCATCTTTAGCTTTGTAATTGAGTGCTGCTGTTTGGGCTTTGATGGTGATACCGCGTTCCCGTTCAATATCCATCGAATCGAGAACTTGAGCTTCCATTTCACGATCAGATAGTCCACCGCATAACTGAATAATGCGATCAGCTAGCGTGGATTTGCCGTGATCGATATGGGCGATGATAGAAAAATTGCGGATTAAATCCATAGCGTCTTATTTGGTCATTCAAAAAACGCCTTATCAGAACACACCACAATGATGCGCTGCAAAAAGTCGTCTTAAAGTGATTGTAATGGGTGGCGCTAAGCTAGCGCCAAACCCGTTTTATTTGCCCAAAAATGCCTGTTTTGACTATTTTGGCTTTACTGGAATGACGAGGGTACTGTCAGATCGGCGCACAAATACAGGAACAGCCTTATTGGAGTCCAAACCCTTTACCAGGGATTCAAACTGCTTTACACCCGTAATATCAGCATCCGCCACCCGAATAATCACGTCCCCAGGCCGAATTCCAGCCCTTGCTAAGGGGCCTTCATTAAGGCTAGTGACCTCAACTCCACTACGGATATTCAACTCTTTCTTTTTAGCCTCAGAAAGCTCATTTACTGCCACACCAAGCGCGTTTCCAGCACCACCATTAGCGTTTGGCGAATCTGGCTTTTTGCCAACTACCTGTGTGGTGTCGGTATCAACTACGGTAACCGTTAAATCTCGCGTAACGCCTTTGCGCCAAACCTGAACGCTGGCAGTGCTTCCGGGCTTGGCTTCCCCAACCACCCTAGGAAGGTCTGTGGATTTAGCAATATCACGCCCATTAAAACTCAAGATCACATCGCCAGACTCAATTCCACCGGCAGCGGCAGGGCCACCTAGCTCTACATTGCGAACATAAGCGCCGCGGGGTTTACCTAAACCTAAACTTTCAGCAACCTCTTTAGTCATCTCGCCCAAGGCCACACCGATGCGTCCACGGGTCATCTTGCCATTGGTGCGTAGTTGATCAGCCACACGCATAGCTTCATCAATCGGAATGGCAAACGAGATCCCCATATAACCGCCAGAACGGCTAAATATTTGAGAATTGATACCAATGGCTTGCCCTGCAGTATTGAGCAAGGGGCCACCAGAGTTCCCGGGGTTCACTGCAACGTCCGTCTGAATAAAGGGCAAATAATCACCAGTATCGCGACTCTTAGCCGAAACAATGCCAGCAGTAACGGTATTTTCCAGGCCGAATGGGGATCCAATGGCAAGTACCCACTCACCTACTCTGACCTTAGATGAATCACCCAACGGTAGCTTAGGCAAATCACGGGCATCAATTTTGACAACTGCCACATCTGTCCGTTTATCCATACCCAACAACTTGGCCTTGAATTCACGCTTATCGGTGAGCGTGACATAAATAGTAGTAGCCCCTTCTACTACGTGGGCATTGGTCAGGATCATCCCATTGGAATCAATAATGAAACCAGACCCCACACCACGGTCAGCCTCTTGAGGTTTGCCATTATTAGGCTGTGATGGCTTTGGTCCACTAGGAACACCAGGAATAGGCACGCCAAAGAAGCGGCGGAAGAACTCTGCTTGATCCTCAGGAATTCCAGGAATACCGCCCTGGGCTTGTTGCACCATCACTTTTTCAGTAGTGCGAATATTCACCACAGCAGGACTTGCGCGCTCCACCAAATCTGCAAAGTCGGGAATCGTAACCCGAGGCGTCTGCGCAGAAGCAATGGAAATAAACGAGAGCTGCCCCAAGCTATAGACAGCTAAGAGCGCAATAAAGTACTTTTTCATGATGCTATATAGACCTGCTTGGTAACAACCAATGAAGAGTTAGTAAGGCATTTACTCAGAATATTAGGTCAGCTTACCAAAAATCAAGGTGCCGTTAGTACCCCCAAAACCAAAGTTGTTTTTAACGGCATGGTCAATCTTCACATCACGAGCAGTATTGGCGCAGTAGTCCAAATCACACTCAGGGTCTTGATTGAAGATATTGATAGTAGGCGGAGATTTCTGGTGATGGAGCGCCAGAATAGTAAAAACCGATTCCAAGCCGCCAGCGCCACCCAAAAGGTGACCCGTCATCGACTTGGTGGAGTTAATTAATGTCTTTTTGGCGTGGTCGCCTAGCGCTGCTTTGATTGCACCAGTCTCATTCTTATCACCCAAAGGTGTAGAAGTGCCATGTGCATTGATGTATTGGATTTGATCCGCATTCAAGCCGGCATCGCGCATGGCATTAACCATACAACGACGTGGTCCATCCATATTTGGTGCAGTCATGTGATATGCATCGCCACTCATACCAAAGCCTAAAAGCTCACAGTAAATTTTGGCGCCGCGTGCTTTGGCATGCTCATACTCTTCAATCACCACCACACCCGATCCTTCGCCCAAGACAAAGCCATCGCGGTCAATATCCCAAGGACGGGAAGCCGTTGCAGGATCATCGTTACGAGTAGAAAGTGCGCGGGCAGATGCAAAGCCGCCGACACCTAAGGCTGAAATCGTTGATTCAGCGCCACCAGCAACCATGACATCAGCGTCGCCATACTGAATCAGACGGGCAGCCAAGCCAATGCTATGCAAACCAGTGGTACAGGCAGTCACCGCGGCAACGTTTGGACCCTTAAGACCGAACAAAATGCTGAGGTGCCCTGAAATCATATTAATGATGGAGCCAGGTACAAAGAATGGAGAAATACGACGAGGACCGCGAGCCAATAATTCAGCGCCAGTTTCCTCAATCATCGGCAGGCCACCAATACCGGAGCCCACCATTACACCAATACGTTCAGCATTTTCCTCGGTAACCTGGATACCACTATCGCGAATTGCTTGTGTGCCAGCGGCGATACCGTAATGGATAAAAGTATCCATATGGCGCGCCTCTTTGGCAGAAACATATTCTTCAACGTTAAAATCCTTCACCTCACCAGCGAAATGAACGCTCAGTGGTGCGTGGTCAAATTTAGTGATAGTAGCAATGCCGGATTTGCCCGCGAGCACATTAGACCAAGCTACATCAACCGAATTACCAACAGGTGAGATCAGGCCTAGACCGGTAACTACAACCCGGCGGCGGCCATTTGATGCTGACACAGTAATAGTTAAGCTAGGGAATTAACCCTGGGCTTTTGATGTAGCAAAATCGATAGCGAGCTGAACAGTAGTAATTTTTTCAGCTTCTTCATCCGGAATTTCAATCCCAAATTCATCTTCCAAAGCCATTACCAGCTCAACAGTGTCAAGAGAGTCAGCACCCAAGTCGTTCACAAAAGAAGATTCATTCTTGATATCTGCCTCTGCGACGCCCAATTGCTCAGCGACGATCTTCTTAACGCGTTGTTCGATGTTATCCATTAATTCCCCCAAGGGTTGTAAAAAAACGATGGAAGGATTTTATCAGCTTGGCGGACCGAAACAGCAAATCCGCGAAAAAATGATCAAATCCTTGCTTTGTCATTAGGCTAAATATAGTCCGCCATTGACATGTAAGGTGTTACCCGTAATATACCCAGCAGCTGGAGAGGCCAAAAACGCCACTGCCTGGGCCACATCCTCAGGGCTGCCGAGTCGGGCCAAAGGAATGTTCGCTTTTAGAGCATTTTGCTGCTCTTCACTCAAAGCGCGGGTCATGTCGGTATCAATAAAGCCAGGTGCGACACAATTGACAGTGATATTGCGACTGCCAATTTCGCGAGCAAGGGCACGAGTCATACCAGAAACCCCGGCTTTAGCTGCGGCATAGTTAGCCTGTCCAGGGTTGCCCATATGGCCAACGATGGAGGTGATATTGATAATGCGACCACCGCGAGCTTTCATCATAGGGCGCATTACCGCCTGAGATAAGCGAAATACTGCGCTAAGGTTGGTATCGATCACATCGACCCACTCTTCTGTCTTCATGCGCATCGCCAAGTTATCGCGGGTAATACCGGCGTTGTTTACCAAGATATTGATGCCGCCAAAATCTTTAACGATCAAATCAATGATGTCTTCACATGCCTTAGGATCAGTCACATTTAATACTTCACCTCGGCCGCCACTAGCCTGCAAACGCGTGTTAATCGCTTTAGCACCGTCTTCTGAAGTGGCTGTACCAATCACTTTAGCGCCGCACTTGACTAATTCTTCTGCAATGGCTTGGCCAATGCCGCGCGATGCGCCAGTTACTAAGGCAATTTGTCCACTTAAGTCGAGGTTCATATTTATCTTCCTAACTTCTAATATTGATTCTGAATTATTTCACTGCTACCAAAGCTTCATTTAAGCTCGTTTCATCAAAGATCGGCAAGCCAATCACTTGCTCATTAATACGCTTAGTTAAACCAGCCAATACTTTGCCGGGCCCACACTCCACGACTTGAGTTATGCCCTGCTTAGCCATTGCATTAATTGTTTCTTGCCAGCGTACTGGCTTAGCAGCCTGGCGCACTAAGGCATCTTTAATAGCTGCCGGATCTTGCAAAATACCAACATCGACGTTATTGATGACGGCAATCGTTGGCACCTTAAATTCGATATCAGCCAAATAGCCTTTTAACTTTTCAGAGGCGGGTTGCAGCAAAGAAGAATGAAATGGTGCAGATACTGGCAATGGCAAAGCACGTTTAGCACCCGCTGCTTTTAACAATTCACAAGCTTTAGTCACAGCATCACTACCACCAGCAATCACTACCTGGCCTGGGGCATTAAAGTTCACCGCCTCAACTATTCCACCAGATTCAAGGGTGGCTTGAGCGCAGACTGTGATGACGATCTCATCATCCAAACCCAAAATTGCAGCCATACCACCCGTCCCTACCGGAACGGCTGTTTGCATTGCCTGTGCACGAAAGCGCACCAGAGGTACTGCATCTTTAAATGAAATGACGCCAGCCGCAACCAAAGCAGAGTATTCGCCCAAGCTATGGCCCGCCATCACCCTCGGAATGGCGCCACCAGAGGCTAACCAGGCGCGATAAAATGCAATGGCTGCAGTGAGCATCACTGGCTGAGTATTGGTGGTTAAAGACAAGGCTTCGGCTGGTCCCTCTGCAATCAACTTAGCTACGTCTTCACCCAAGGCTTCAGATGCCTCTTGCAAAGTCGCGCGTACTTCTGGGCGATTGGTAATAGTGTTGAGCATCCCAACTGATTGGGAGCCTTGGCCAGGAAACACAAAGGCAAATGTCATGAGATTAAATTCGTGAGTGATGAATGAATAAATTAATACTTGAGCGCAACTGCACCCCAAGCAAAGCCGCCGCCAACACCCTCTAGCAAGAGATGCTGCCCACGCTGAATTTGTCCAGAACGCACACCAGAATCGAAAGCAAGTGGAATTGAGGCGGCAGAAGTATTGCCATGTTCGTGAACAGTCACAATCACTTTGTCCATCGACATACCCATCTTGCGAGCCGTACTCTCCATGATGCGAATATTAGCTTGGTGAGGCACTAACCAATCAATTTGCTCTGGCTTAAGATTGGCTTTTTCCAAGGCTTCATGAGCTACTTGCTCCAATACCTTCACAGCCAATTTGAAAACTGCCTGACCATCCATCGTCAAGAATGCTGAACCTTCAACACCGCCCTGCTTCGTGCGTCCGGGAACACACAAGATATCGCGTTGACTGCCATCTGCATGTAAAGCGGTAGACAGAATGCCCGGCTCAGAAGAGGCCTCGAGTATGACTGCACCAGCACCATCCCCAAACAACACGGAAGTAGTGCGATCTTTGAAATCCAGAATGCGAGAGAATGTTTCGGCGCCCAGCACTAAGACTTTTTTGTAGCTTCCTGTGCGAATGAAGGCATCAGCAATCGCTAAGGCATAAGTAAAGCCGGCGCATACGGCCTGTACATCAAATGCAGCGCAATTGGTATGTGCGCCTAATTTATCTTGCACTACACAAGCCGTACTCGGAAAACCACCCAAATGATCAGGGGTAGATGTAGCCAAAATAATGAGATCGAGATCTTCTGAATTTAATCCGGCACTCTCTAATGCTGCTTGAGCTGCTTTAACCGCTAAATCACTCGTTAGTTCGTTGTCACCAGCAAAATGTCGCGCTGAAATTCCACTGCGAGTAAAGATCCATTCATCACTGGTCTCAAGGCCAACCTTAGCCAATCGCTCTACTAAATCTTGATTAGTTAAGCGCTGCTCAGGAAGGCAACTCCCTGTTCCTGCCACTCTAGAATACGTACTCATTATTTTGTCTCCAAGGCAAAAGCCTGAGCAATGCGATCTACCATACGATTCTTTGCAGCTTCATATGCACGATCAAGCGCAAAGCCAAAAGCAAAGCGATCTGCAGAGCCATGGCTCTTAATGACGCAGCCACGCAAACCCAATAATACTGCGCCGTTATAACGGCGGTGGTCTACTCGCTTACGCACCCTTAGCAAGGGCACCATTGCACAAATAGCCATTAATTTTGTCAGCCATGAACGATTAAATTCCTCTTTAATCAATCCACTCATCATCTTCGCCAATCCCTCGCTAGCCTTTAAGACAACGTTACCAACGAAACCATCACAGACCACGATATCTGTAGTGCCTTTAAATATATCGTTACCTTCTACGTTGCCATAAAAGTTTAGATTGGTTTGGCGTAACAACTCGCTCGTTTGCTTAACCACTTCATTACCTTTAATGACCTCTTCCCCAATATTGAGAAGGCCAATAGAAGGATTCGGAGTACCGTCAACTACCTGCACCATCACATTAGCCATTTGAGCAAACTGCACCAGATGCATCGGTTCGCAATCTGCATTAGCGCCTAAATCTAGCATGGTGGTACCGCGCCCCAATTCATTGGGAATAGCAGTTGCAATAGCGGGGCGATCAACGCCCTCTAAGGTTTTTAAAACATAACGTGCAATTGCCATCAGCGCTCCTGTATTGCCAGAGGAGATGATGGCATCTGCTTTGCCCTCTTTCACCTGCTCAATGGCAACGCGCATGGATGAATCTTTTTTACGACGCAAAGCCACCTCAATGGGATCATCCATCAAAACAACTTCACTAGCGGGAATAATTTGAATGCGCTCTACTAGCGCTTGGGGAACCTTGCTCAAGGCCTGCTTGAGTACTTCGGGATCACCCACTAAAGTAATTTTGACGTCGTCATGCTTTTCAAGAAAATCGCAGCAAGCGGGGACTGTGACCACCACTCCATGATCTCCGCCCATGGCATCGATAGCAAGAGTGACGCTCATAAATTCATGGATTGCTGCAAGTGGTTTATCCAAGAAAAAAGCGGCCTTTAAGGGAGCCGCTTCTATCTATTTAGACTAAAGAATTAGTCGTTTTTGGTTTTAACAACTTTACGACCACGATAGTAGCCGTTTGGTGAAATGTGGTGACGCAAATGAGCCTCACCTGTTGTAGCTTCAACAGCTGTAGCAGGTGCGGTCAAAAAGTCGTGCGCACGGTGCATGCCACGTTTGGAAGGTGATTTTTTATTCTGTTGGACGGCCATATTGAACTCCTAAGCAAGGCGATATTCTAACATGGAAAAACGCCTAAATGCTTGATTTATTGGTAAAACAATCTCAAAGCGAGATCCCCGACACCAGTGCTCTCATTAATTTTTCTTCATATTTTTCAATATGTTAAAGGGGTTTTGAGGCTTTTCAGGCGCCTCAGATAACTCACTTGAATCTGAAAAGAAAGAGGCATGAGGCTCACAAGCGCCTTCGGGATGCTTAGGGATTAAAGGCAGTGAAAGTAGGATTTCATCCTCAATCGTCCCCAAAAGGTCAAATTGCTGACTGGCAACCAGAGGCTCTTGCTGCTCAGCCTCGATGGGGTACTCATCAGCCTCGGCCTCAGTTGCTACCATCACATATTGACGTCTTTCCTTCAAATCTAGGGCGCAATCCTTCAAACAACGCTGACAGACTACATGAAGGCGCCCATTGAGCTCTAAATGCACTATTTGACGGGGCTCACCCCCATGCGCATCTTCAAAATGGGTCTCCACCCTCCAACAGAAACCATCACCAGACTCAATACTGGAAGCCTCCTTGGCGACCCTCGGAAGCGCAGCAATTGCTAAAAAACCTTCGCCTTTATAAGGGTTCAGAGCGCAAAAATCCACCTTACTTAAAGCACTAGGATCAGTGGAGAGTAGGACTTGAGGTAAAACTTGATTACGATTCATAGCATCAGTCTAAATGAAGGCACTTGTGAAAGTAGCGGCAACAATGGGAAATTCTCAAAAAAACACCCTCATCCTGGCATCGACCTCGGTTTATCGCCGCGAGCTCCTTGAGCGCCTTGGCATCCCTTTTGCGGTGATTTCTCCTCAAGTAGATGAAACACCCCTAGCTAGTGAAAGTAGCTTAAACCTAGCGCTCCGCCTTGCTAAGGCAAAGGCAGCCGCAGTGGCCCTCGCTCATCCAGAAGCCTGGGTTGTGGGCTCAGACCAAGTGGCTGATTTGTGTGGCGCTGCGATCGGTAAGCCTGGGAACTTTGAGAGGGCCATGGCGCAACTCCAACTCATGCGGGGATCTACCGTGACTTTTCATACGGCGCTCTGCCTGATGCGTGGCGATGTGGAAACAACTTTGAGTATCCCGACCAAAGTGACATTTCGTAAATTACCCGACGATGTTTTAGAGGCGTATCTTCATGCTGAAAAGCCTTATGACTGCGCTGGTAGCGCCAAGTCTGAAGGCTTAGGCATTAGCTTACTGGAATCTATTCAGAGTGATGATCCAACAGCCCTGATTGGTTTGCCCTTAATCGCACTTACCGGAATGCTGCGAGATGCCGGCTTTGCCATTCCACCCAAGAGATAAAGTACAAAGAAATAGATTCATCATGAGCACAACACTAGGCACTCTATATTTAATTCCCAACACCTTGGGGAACGATGCTCGCGTCGAACAATTGCCTTGGGTAATACCGCATGAAACCCTATTGCAAACTGCCAAGCTACAGCATTGGATTGTTGAAGATGCCAAGACTGCACGTGCTTTTTTAAAGGCCGTTGAGAGCACTACTCCCTTAGCTTGCACCCTTCAAGAAATGCAGATGAGTGAGTGGCGCGGAGCCGCACGCAATGCGAAATATGGTGATGCTATTAAACCTGCGGACCTACTCAAACCCCTTATTGCCGGAAATGATGTTGGACTGATGTCAGAAGCTGGAGTGCCAGGGGTAGCTGATCCCGGCGCAGAATTGGTTCTTGCTGCTCATAAACTCGGTGCTAAAGTAAAACCGCTAGTCGGACCCAGTTCTATTCTGCTAGGGTTAAT
>CAIKGX010000019.1 GCA_903827075.1 uncultured beta proteobacterium
ATAAAGAGGCAGTTGATGCCTTAATTGAAAACCCCGATGTCAAAGCAGTAAGCTTTGTAGGTTCTACCCCGATCGCCAACTACATCTATGAGCGTTGTGCTCACTTTGGCAAGCGCTCCCAAGCCTTAGGTGGGGCTAAGAACCACATGGTAGTCATGCCGGATGCCGATATCGATAAAACCATTGATGCCCTCATTGGCGCAGCCTATGGCTCTGCTGGTGAGCGTTGTATGGCAATCTCGGTCGCAGTCTTGGTCGGTGATGTGGCAGACAAAATTATGCCAAAACTGATTGAGCGCACTAAGACCCTCAAAGTAAAGAACGGTATGGAGCTCGATGCGGAGATGGGTCCGATTGTTTCTAAGGCGGCCTTAGATCGCATTACAGGTTACATCGAAAGTGGTGTGGCTTCTGGCGCCAAGTTACTGGTAGACGGACGTGGTCTTAAAGTGCCCGGTCATGAAAATGGCTTCTTTATTGGTGGCACCCTGTTTGATGGTGTCACCCCAGATATGAAGATCTACTTAGAGGAAATCTTTGGACCGGTTCTATCCTGCTTGCGTGTGGCCAACTTTACTGAAGCCTTAAATTTAGTGAACGCTTGTGAATTTGGCAATGGTGTGGCGTGCTTTACGAGCGATGGCAACATCGCCCGTGAATTTGCCCGCCGCGTACAAGTGGGTATGGTGGGGATTAACGTTCCTATCCCTGTACCTATGGCATGGCATGGCTTTGGTGGTTGGAAGAAATCCCTCTTTGGCGATATGCATGCCTACGGCAAAGAAGGCGTGCGCTTCTATACCAAACAAAAGAGTGTGATGCAGCGCTGGCCAGAAAGCATCGCTAAGGGTGCAGAGTTTGTGATGCCCACCTCGAAGTAATCTTTTAATGATGACCTCAATAAAAGAGCGATCTTCGGATCGCTTTTTTATATGGAGTTAGGCGGTTTATATCGTAGGCAGAGCAATCCGACGCTCAATCGCTCTAGCGCATAAAACAATCACCGAAACAAGGGCCAAATAAACCAAGGCTGCGAGCAGGTAGGCTTTGAAGAATTGAAAATTCGTGGCGGCCAGTTCTTGAATGCGAGCAAAAAATTCTGTGTACTGAATCAAAAATGCAACCGAGGTGTCTTTTAAGTTACCAATCACTTGATTAGTCAGCGCCGGAACCGATAAGCGCAGTACTTGAGGCAGCGTAATCAATCGAAAAATTTGAAAAGGATTAAATCCCTGAGCGGCAGCAGCTTCTAGCTCGACCTGATTCAGGCCGTTATATGCTGTTTTCATATACGCAGCGTTGTAAGCCGCCACGTTTAAGGTAAAACCAATCGCGGCTACAGTGAATGGTTCCATACGCAAACCCCATTGCGGCAGGCCGTAATACATTAAAAACAACAGCACAATCAATGGCATTCCTATAAAAAAGGAAATATAAGAATTGATCGCTGTACGGATAATGATATTGCGACTCAGTGTGAGATAAAAAACCACAATGCCCAGCAATAATCCCGTAACGCTAATGAAACCAGCAAGCTTTAATGTGTCTACCAGACCCGCCAAAATCAGCGGCATTTGAATGATTAAATCAGATTCAAATATTTTCCAAGCATTCATTTAAGGCCATCCTTATTGCCAAAGAATGCCTGAATATCAGGGTCAGAGGTATTGCTTGCCAATACAGATATTTTGTCATCAGCTCGGATCACACCCTTATCTAAAAACATCACCGTATCGGAAATATTTTGCGCTAAAGCCAGATCATGCGTGACACACAGCATGGTGATCCCCGTTTTGCGAAGTGTATTGATTAAATCCGCTACGTCACGCGACATGATGGGGTCTAGTGCAGAGGTGGGTTCATCTAAAACCAACACAGCTGGATCCATTGCCAAAGCACGGGCAATGGCAACGCGTTGCTGTTGCCCACCGGATAACTGGGACGGATATTTATGTTGATGTGCTGTCATATCAAACCGTGACAACTCTTGCAATGCCTTGTCATTCGCCTGGGGCTTGCTCATGCCTTCTAAGATTCGCAAGGCCAAGCTCACATTATCGAGGACCGTCAGGTGGCTATATAAAGCAAATTGTTGAAAGACAAATCCTATTTGCTTGCGAAGTGCACGTACATCGACATCAGGTCCGGCAACCTCTTTGCCGCGAAAAATAATAGAGCCTGAGGTAGGATCCTCCAAGCGATTAATGCAGTGCAAAATAGTGGATTTACCCGATCCGGATGCCCCCATCAACACACGCACATCACCATCTTTAACCTCAAAATTAATATCAGAAAGCACGACCTGCTCGCCAAATACTTTTTTAAGATCAGTTACCTGAATTAATGCCACGAAGTAGCCTCTCTAGATATAAAGAAATGGATTGTCATACTGCGCTCACCCCGGGTATTTGATAGCGCCGATTAATCAGCTGAATACCAAGCAATATGATGCGATAAATTGCAAAATACAAAATACCCACTGCTAGATATACCTCTACACCACGCAAAGTAGTGGAAGTAAGCGCAATTGCTTGCTTAGTAATTTCTGGAATGCCCACGGTGTAGGCAAATGGAGAATACTTAAGCACAGATGTAAATTCGTTAATCATGCCGGGCACTGAAAACCGAAACATCTGAGGCAAATCGATATACCAAAGCACTTGCAGCTTACTCATACCCATCGCCTCACCCGCTAAAATTTCAACGGGATTAACTGCGTTAAACGCCCCCCGAAATACTTCTGCGAGATAGGCTGAGCTCACTAGCCCTAAACTTAAGGCCATGGCCATTAAAGGAGGCACCTTAATGCCAATACTAGGCAATCCAAAGTACACCATAAAGAGCAACACTAAAACTGGAACGCCCCGAAATATATATGTGTAAATGTCAATGAGCGGAGTAAGGCCCGGAATAGAAAGCCGTCTTAGGCTAGATAAACAGAGACCGATTACTAGACCTGTAGCACTACAGACCAAGGTAACGAGTACCGTATAAGAGATTCCTTGCGCTAGTTGCGCAAGGATGTCATAAAAACTCACGAGCGTACTTGAGACAAGAGGTCTATTTCATCCACTTATCTAAAATCGCCTTGATCTTTTCAGGACCCAGTTCATTTAAATACTTATTAAAGTCATCGCGTAACTTGGACCCTTTTGCAAAGGCAAATCCTAACTTATCAAATCCAGTAAAGACATAGCTACTTTGAATTGGGAGCTTTAATTTATTCTCGTAATTTGCCAACACAGGCTCTTCGATAAAGGCGAGGTCAATATTGCCATTTTGCAAATCGGTAATCACTTCAGTGTAAGAGGGATAGAGTTTGACCTTGCTTAATGAGTAGTATCCTTTTGGCTCAAGCTCATTGCGGATTAAATCGTCATATGCCATTCCACGGGGATAGCCAATCTTGTATTTCTTGAGCTCATTCAAATCGGTAATTTTGATATTGCGATTTTTCATGCTCACTAAATGCCATGCATTGTCGTAATACGGTTGTGAAAAATCCATTACTTCTTTACGCTTATCTGTAATAGAAATGCCTGAGAAAGCGACATCCGCTTGACCACTAGAAACCGCTCCTAGCATGCCCTGCCAATCGTAAGGCGTGACTTTAAAGGTGCACCCGCGAGATTGGCAATAGCCAGTAAAGATGTCCATATCAGCACCGACAATCTTGCCATTTTGATCAAACACCATGGGCGGCGAAGCGGGAGATACCGCTACTTTAATTTCTTTAGAGTCATTTGAGCATGCAACAATGCCCACCACTAAAAGACAGGCAATCAATGCCAGAAAAATGCGTTTCATAAAGTAGCTCCTGTAATCTATTGTTTATGCCCCATAGGTCCCTAACAAGTATAGGGGATTTGGGACAAAACGATTACTGCAGGGTGTTTTTGAGGGCCGGCATCATAGGCATTGCCATAACTTCGATTCCCTCTTCGCGCAAGGCCTCAGCCTCATCAAGAGTCGTTTGCCCCCGAATACTGCGCTCTGGGGATTCTTTGTAATGAATTTTCCTGGCCTCTTCAGCAAAGGAGCTACCCACATCTTCGGAGCGACCCATCAGATCACGCATTCCATTTAAAAAGGCTGCCTGAACTTGTGCCTCCAATTGAGAATGATCGCTGCCGGTTAAGGCGACCACATCCCCACTCAGATTGCCGTTCAAACCCACATTGTCGGTCTTGGCAACAGTCAGCTCTGTAGAGCCTACAGGGTCTTTATTTGATCCAGATTTGGCAATATGAGGCGCGGAGGGCATCCGATTAATCTGCGTACTGTCGCATAAAGGGCAAGCGAGCATACCCTTGTCTTGTTGTGCGAGGCAATCCTCTTCAGAGGCAAACCATCCCTCAAAGCGATGATCTAGCGGGCAGGCGAGGTTATAAACTTTCATAAGACCTATATAGGGGCAAAAACAACAAATTCAATAGCCCTATTTTAATAGGTTTAATAAAGCGTCTAAGTAATTGCGTGGGGACTCACCAATCCACGGCGATAGCGGTCCAGCCAATAGGCAGCAATAGTGGTCTTTACGTCAGTAATCTCGCCCTGCTCCACCCACTGTATTAACTGCTCTGGGCTAGCTGCAAATACGTCCAAGAATTCTTCTTCATCCAAATGGCTTTTGCCAGACACTAGACCTTCAGCCAGGTAAATATCAATAAATTCGGTTGAATAGGAAATCACCGGATGAATGCGGCGAATCAAACTCCACTTGTTGGCTATATATCCCGTTTCTTCTTGTAATTCTCTTTTGGCGCAAACTAGATGATCTTCGCCGAGATCTAATTTGCCTGCCGGAATCTCAATGCAGGTTTTTGCAATAGGGTAACGAAACTGGCGCTCTAAAAGCACCCTACCATCGTCCAAAATCGCTAGTATGGCTACTGCACCTGGATGGGTAAGGTACTCACGAATCGCTTGATTGCCATCTGGAAGACTCACTTGATCGCGTTTCATATTTAAGAAGATGCCGCCGTAAATATCCTCACCCGATATACGCTCCTCTCTGAGATGTTGATCTCCAGCAGGAAGGTCTTGATATGATTTTTCAGTCATCAGAAGTTGCTCTAAAAAGGGATTCGCGAAAGTAATTTGCTCATCATACAAAATTGTGATGACACTATAGAAAAAGGCCCCTACCTGAACTGACCCACAAAAGTTGGACAGTTTAATTAGGTTACCAGAAGGGATTGAGTTCGGTATTGCACCGGGCTCAATCCCTTTAGTTTTTGTTTGATTCGG